>JANNNO010000388.1:0-24660 GCA_031398585.1 Myxococcales bacterium
CTACATGAACAACACCGCTCGCGGTTCGGATGCGGCCGATTCCACGCTGGCGTCGAAGGTCGCAGGCGCGGGCCCCGGCCACAACGGCTGGATGATGACCTGCGCGGCCCTGGTGCTCTTCATGACGCTGCCGGGCCTGGCCCTGTTCTACGGCGGCCTGGTGCGCTCCAAGAACGTGCTGTCGGTGCTGGCCCAGTGCTTCGGCATCGCGGGTCTCGTGACCATCCTGTGGTGGGCGGTTGGCTACAGCCTGGTGTTCTCCACGGGCAGTCCCTTCCTTGGGGACCTCAGCATGATGTTCTTCAAGGGCGTCGATGCGATGCCCAACACGAACTACTCGTACTGGGTCTCGCAGAACGTCTTTAGCATGTACCAGCTGATGTTCGCGATCATCACGCCGGCGCTGATCGTCGGCGCCATCGCGGAACGCATGAAGTTCGCCGCCGTCATGGCGTTCGTCACGGGCTGGATGTTCATCGTCTACCTGCCGCTCGCGCACATGACCTGGGGCATCGACGGCTTCATGAACGGCGTCTGGAACGCCAAGGCCGGCATCAAGGCGATCGACTTTGCCGGCGGCACCGTCGTTCACATGTCATCGGGGTGGTCGGCGCTCGTGCTCTGCCTCATTCTCGGCAAGCGCACCGGCTTCGGCTCGCGGGCTTTCCTGCCGCACAACCTGGTCCTGACCATGGTCGGTACCGGCATGCTCTGGGTAGGCTGGTATGGCTTCAACGCCGGTAGCGCGGTTGCCTCCGACGGCGTTGCTGCGGGCGCCTTCACCGCGACCACGCTCGCCACGGCCGTCGCCGCCATGGTCTGGCCGCTCATCGAGTGGCTCACGCGGGGCAAGCCGACGGTCCTCGGCTTCTGCTCGGGCGTCGTCGCCGGCCTCGTCGTCATCACGCCGGCTGCGGGCTTCGTCACCCCGACCAGCGCGGTGCTCATCGGCGTCATCGCGGCGGTGGTTCCGTACTTCGCCTGCACCAAACTCAAGGCGATGCTCAAGTACGACGACGCGCTCGATACTTTCGGCATCCACGGCGTCGGCGGCACCGTCGGCGCGCTCCTCACCGGCTTTTTCGCCAACCCGAGCGTGAACGCCAACCTCAACACCAACCTGTCGGGGATCGTGGGTCAGACGCTCTGGCTCGAGCAGCTCAAGGCCATCGGCTTCACCATGGTTCTGTCGATCGGCGGCACCGTGGTCATCGCTCTGGCGGTCAAGGCTCTGTTCGGTCTGCGCGCTTCGTCCTCGGTCGAAGAGCAGGGCCTCGATGCCTCCGAGCACGGCGAGTCCGGTTACCACGACGACGAGCTCGGTCACCTCACTGCCGAAAGCGGCATGGGCATCCCGGCGTCCAAGCCGGTCGCTGCCCCGGTCGCCTCGAAGTACTAACGAAATCGCCGCGGGGCGGGGCGCAAAACGTCCTGCCCAGCATGCACGGCCCGGCGTCGTCTCTTGGAGATCGGCGTTCGGGCCGTCGCCTTTTTCGGCCCGGCGGCTTGGGTCAGGTTCGCCGGGGGCCGCGGCTCAGGCGAGCGCGTCGGCGCCGGTCTCGCCCGTGCGAATGCGGATCACCTCTTCCACCGGAGCCACGAAGATGCGGCCGTCGCCGTCCTCGTGGCGGCGAACCGCCAGGGTCACCGCGGTGATCACGGTTTCTGTCATGTCGTCATTGACGACGATGTCGAGGCGCACCCGCGGTACCAGGTAGTGGATGACGGGCGCTCCCCGGTACATCTCGACCTGATCGGTCAGGGTGGTCTCTCGAATGGGCGTGATCGTCATGCCCGGCACGCCGATCATGCGGAGCCGTTCGGCCACGTCATCCAGGTGGGCAGGCAACAGGACGGCTTCGACCCGCTTCATACGTGTGGGGCCAAACTATCACGGCGCTGCGAACACTGGATGTCAGCGTCGTCACCGTTCTAGACTGCCGCGCATGCTGCAAGCGGCCAACGTCCCCAACCCGAGGCGGTACTGATGCCCAATCCGTTGTTTGCTACGAAGTCGGTCGATCAGCTGCGAGCTGATGCCGAACACGTCCACGGCCTCAAACGCTCACTGACGGCGACCGATCTCGTCTTGCTCGGCATTGGCGCCATCATCGGCACCGGCATCTTCGTGCTCACGGGCCGAGCGGCGGCCGTGAACGCGGGACCGGCCGTCGCGCTCTCTTTCGTCATCGCCGGCTTTGCCTCCGTGTTCGCGGGGCTCTGCTACGCCGAGATGGCGTCGATGATTCCCATCTCGGGCAGCGCCTACACCTATTCGTACGCGACGATGGGCGAGTTGGTCGCCTGGATCATCGGTTGGGATCTCATCCTGGAATACCTGGTGGCGGCAGCCGCGGTCAGCGTCGGCTGGTCGGGATACGTCGGCGCCTTCGTCAAACACGCCTTTGGGATCGACTTGCCCACCGCCTGGACGCAGGCGCCGGTCACCTGGATCTCCGACGGAACGGGCATCCTGGGTGGGCACTTCCAGTCGACCGGCAACATCATCAATCTGCCGGCGGCGCTCATCGTCCTGGCCGTGACGGTGATCCTGGTCATCGGGGTCAAGGAATCGGCCCGGTTCAATGGCGTCATCGTGGTGGTCAAGACCGCCGTCGTCCTGCTCTTCATCGCTGCGGCCGCTTCCTTCGTGAAGCCGGAGAACTGGCAGCCCTTCATCCCCGAGAACACGGGAACCTTCGGTAGCTTTGGTTGGTCAGGCGTCTTTCGCGGCGCCACCATGGTCTTCTTCGCGTACATCGGCTTCGATGCGGTCTCGACCGCGGCGCAGGAGACGAAGAATCCGCAGCGGGATCTGCCCATCGGCATCCTCGGCTCACTGGCCGTCTGCACCGTGCTTTACATCGCGGTGTCGATGGTTCTCACCGGCGTGGTTCACTACACGCAGCTCAACGTTCCGCACCCGATCTCGGTTGGCATCGCCGCCACTGGCATCAGGTGGCTCGAGATCGTCGTCGAGGTTGGCGCCATCGCTGGTCTCACCTCGGTCATGCTGGTCATGTTGATGGGGCAGCCGCGCATCTTCTTCTCGATGGCCGCCGATGGCCTCTTCCCGAAGGTTGCTACCCGCATTCACCCCAAGTACGGCACGCCCCACATCACGACGATCCTGACCGGCATCGTCTGCGCGGTGGCAGGCGGGATGCTCCCCATCGAGATCCTCGCCGAGCTGACCAGCATCGGTACGCTCTTCGCGTTCGTGCTCGTGAGCATCGGCGTGATGATCCTGCGCGTAAAGCGACCGGATCTCCCGCGCTCGTTCCGCGTTCCCGGCGGCAATTACCTCGTACCCACGCTGGGGGCACTCAGCTCGGCGGCGCTGATGGGCACGGCGACGCCGCACACGATCATGCGCCTTTTGGCCTGGCTGGCGCTCGGCCTCGTCTTTTACTACTTCTACGGTCGCAAGCACTCGAGGCTGCGCAAGCTCCTTAAGGAACGCGGCACCACTTAGCAGCCGGTGCCCGGCGGCCACGGCGGTCGGGCACCTACATCTGCGAAGACCGCCCACCCGCGAAAGTCGGCGCGGCGGCGGCAACGAGGCAAGCGCGCGCTCGCGGGTTGGCAGAGAAGGCCGCACAATGAAGCCTTCGGGAACCCTCGATGTCTCACGCGCGCCTGGGCAAATACCGGCTGGTTCAGCGTCTCGCCGTGGGCGGCGTTGCCGAGGTCTACCTGGCGATCGCGGAAGGAGCGGGCGGGTTCGCCAAGCAGGTCGTGCTCAAACGGCTGCAGCCGGCACGTGCGCGCGACGCCGCCGTGGTGGCGATGTTCCTCGACGAGGCGCGCTTGATGGCGTTGTTCCGGCATCCGCACATCGCGGAGGTCTACGACATCGGCATCGAAGGCGCCGAGCGCTTCTTCGCGCTGGAGTTCGTCGACGGGTGCGACCTGCGCGATCTGCTCGATCAGCGCGCGGGGGCGCCGTTGCCCTGGCCCGCGGCGAAGGCGATTCTGCGCGCGGTGGGACTGGGGCTCGGACACGCACACGCGCAACGCGGGGCTGACGGTGCGCCGCTTGGGGTGGTTCACCGGGACGTCTCGCCGTCGAACGTGCTCGTCGGGCGTGGTGGCGAGGTGAAGCTGATCGATTTCGGCGTGGCGAAATGGGCCTCGCAGCGCAGCCAGACTGAGCACGGCACCCTCAAAGGGAAGTTCGCGTACATGTCTCCCGAACAGTGTCGGGGAGAGTCGCTCGACGCGCGTTCGGACCTCTTCGCGCTCGGCGTGCTCGCCTACGAGTTGACGACGGGGCGGCGCCCGTTTGCGGCGCGCAGCGATTTCGACGTCATGGCGGCGATCGTGGCAGGGGCGTTCCCGCCGCCGGCCGAGATCGTCAGCGACTATCCCGCGATCTTCGCCGCGCTGATCGGTCGTGCGCTGGCCCGCCGGCCCGAGGATCGGTTTGCCAGCGCTGCGGAGTTCATCTTGGCGCTCGACGAAGCGGCCAAGACGATGGGCGTTGGGGCGGATGCCATAGAGCTGGCTGGTTGCGTGGCGGCATCTCTCGCAGCGCGCCCGGCGGCAACTTCGACGCCCGCACTTGGCAGCGAAGCGGCCGGGCCTGGTTGGGAACGGACCGCCACCGAAGCGACGCCAGCGCCGACGCGGCCGAGCGAGACGTCGACGAGCGTTGAGGCGCATCGGGGTGCGGCCCCTGCCACGACAGAGCCGCGTCCCAGCGATTGGCTCGAGGCACCGCGACCACCCGGCGGGCTGTCGCCTTCCCATCGAGTCAGCGAGGTCATCGCTGCGCGCCCGCGGCTCATTCGCCCGTGGGGAGCGGTCGTGGTGATGGGGCTGCTGCTGGTGATTACGAACGTGGCGTGGAATCGTTGGCGTGCGCAACAGACGCCGGCCACGACCGAGATCGCGGCTGGTGTCGGCAGCGGCGCGCGACCAGAGCCGCCGCCGGCGGACGACACGACCCCGGCGCGTCCTTCGGAGCCGGGGGCGGCAAAGGCGGCGTTGGCAAAAGCAGTGCCCGAAATACCGGGTTCCGCGACCACCGATTCGGCGGCAACCACGTTCCCGCAAGATGCGAAGGCGGGTCAGGTGCTGTCAGCGACGGCAGCGCGCGGCGTGGCGCCGCCCGCGTCGGCGAGGCGCGGGCGCAAGGCGTCCCCACAAGCCACACCGTTGCAGGCGGGCGAGCCAGGCGTGGTGGGCAGCGGGCGCGCTGGGGCTGCCTCGAGACCGTCGTCGATCGGGCGCGAGCCGGTAGAACCGACTCAGGCAAGAGGACAAGCGCCGACTGCCAGATCCAGCGAGGTGGGCGCAAGCGCTACGGGGGGCGCGGCCGCGGTGAGGATCTGGGATCCCGATTCGCCTTTGCCGCCTTGAGATAGGCGCCGGGGGCCCATTGGCAAGCGGGAAGCCGCTTTCGGCGTTAGGTTCGGGCAATCGCCATGCACACGAGCTTCTTTTCGGCGACGGTGCTTCTGTTCCTCATCCTGGACCCTTTCGGCAACACGCCGATCGTGGCGGCGTTGCTACGCGGGGTGAAACCGGAACGACGGCGCATCGTGATCCTGCGCGAATGCGGCATCGCCTATCTCATCTTGATGAGCTTTCTGCTGTTCGGTGGTCAGCTCATGCGTTTCCTGCAGCTTTCGCAGACCTCGCTTGGCATCGCAGGCGGTGTCGTGCTTTTCATCATTGCGCTGCGGATGATCTTCCCGCCGCCTGAAGGGGGCGTCTTCGGCGAGGTCGGGACCGATGAGCCCTTCGTGGTGCCGTTGGCAATCCCGGCCATCGCCGGGCCCTCGGCGCTGGCTTCGGTCATGCTCTTTGCCTCGCGTGAGCCCAATCGCTGGCTCGAGTGGGCGGGCGCCGTCACCCTCGCCATGGCGCTGGCGACCTTCGTGCTCCTGCTTGGCAATCGACTCATCAGGCGCCTCGGCACCCGAGGCATGACCGCGCTGGAACGTTTGATGGGCCTCATCCTGTCGGCGCTCGCGGTCGAGATGCTGCTTCGGGGTGTGCAGGCGTTTGTGGTTTCGCTCCGGGTGAGCTGAATTCGTGCGAAGATCCAGCGGTGCGCATCCTCGGCACGCTCGCGATCTTCGGGGCCTCGATCTGCGTTTTCGTGAGCGTGATGCCTGCCCGCGCCGAGGCGCAGAGCGAGTCCCAGGCCCAGTCCCAGCCAGCGACCCCAGTGCCCGAGGCCCGCGCTCACTACGACGCCGGCATGGCTCACTACCAGGCGCGCGCGTTCGTGGAGGCGGCGCGTGCGTTTGCCGCCGCGCGAGCCATCGAGCCGCGCCCCGAATGGCTCTTCGCCGAGGCCCAGGCCACGCGGCTGTCAGGCGATTGCCCGCGCGCCGTGCGCCTCTACCAGGAATTTCTCGCCACTTCGCCCCCGCCACCCCAAGTCCAGGCGACCGCGCTGGCGCTGTCACGCTGCGAGCGTGCCGACGTTGCGCCCGCACCGTCGACGCCTGAAAAGGCGAGTGACATCGCGGCGGCCGATTCCGGCGCAGCGGTAACGAACCGGGTGAGGCCCTCCTACCGGGTCCTCGATGGCGTCGCCGCCACAGCCGCACCTCGGGTCGCCGGACCCTCGCGAGAGGAGGTCCACCGCCCGGTGTGGCGTGATCCCGTGGGCCTCGGTCTCGCGACCGTGGCAGCGGCGGGCTGGGCGGTGACCGTCGGATTTTCTCTTGCCGCCCGTGCGGCCAGCCGCGAAGCGGACGCGGCGGATCGCTACCAGGACTATGAACCTCGACGGGCGGATGCCGAGGGGCGGGCACGTTGGGCGCAACGGCTCGCGCTGACGTCGGCCGCCTTCACTGTGGCCGCCACGGGCCGGTACCTCTGGGTGCATTTCGCGCGTGAAGGTGGCGTCGTCGGTGGCGGGGGACGTTTTTGAGGAGAGCGGCTTGAGGTCCCGGGCGGCCTCGTTGGGCGCCGGCTCGAAGTCGCCGAATCGCCTGGGCGGCTGGCCGGGTTGGCTCCCGGGGTCGCTCGCGATCCTGTCTCTTGCACTTGCAACCATTGGCGCTGTCGCCGGGTGCCTGCCGGCGTCTGGTTTTGCGTGCGACGACGATCGGCAATGCACCAGGGGCGGTCTTGTCGGGCATTGCGAGGTGAGCGGCGTCTGCAGCTTCGTGGATGAAGGCTGCCAGCTCGGGCGTCGCTACGCACGCTTCGCCGACGAAGGCGGGCGTCTTGGCGGCCGCTGCGTCGAAGCGGTGGCCTGCGCGGGAACGCCCGTGGTCGAGCTCGCTGCGGGAGGTGAGCACGCGTGCCTCCGTCGCCTCGATGGGCAGCTGGCCTGCTGGGGACGCAACGACGCCGGCCAGCTGGGCGATGGCACCCGTCGCCCGCGATCGACGCCGGTTCCGGTCGTCGGCCTCGCGGGCGGTGCGCGCGCCATCGCGCTCGGTGCGGCTGCCAGTTGCGCCATCGATCAAGCGGGGAGCGTGTCGTGCTGGGGGCGAGGAGAGAAGGGTGAGCTGGGACTGGCCACGCCCGACCTGCTCGCTTTTGGCAGTACGAGACCGATCGCGATCCCTGGCGTCGTCGGCGCCCTGGAGCTGGCGCTGGGCGAGGCCTTCGGCTGCGTTCGCACCGGCGATGCCGTTATCTGCTGGGGCGCCAACGACGGGGGTCAGCTCGGACGGGGCGATCTGGCGGCACGAGGGCTGCCAGCGCCGGTGAGGCTCGACGCTCCCGCCGACGAGATCGCGGCCGGAGCGCGGCACGCTTGCGCCCGGCTACGAGACGGCGGTGTCGCTTGCTGGGGACAAGGAAGCTTCGGGCAGCTCGGGCAGGGCGATGCGAGCCCTAGCGTGCGGCCGATACGCATCGCGGGTCTTGCTGAGGTCGTCGAGATCGCGGCGGGCGGGCGCCACACCTGTGCACGTCTTCGCAGCGGCGCTCTCACCTGCTGGGGGGACAATCGCGCCGGGCAGATCGGCCCAGACCCGTCGCTGCAGCGAGCGTTCCCGCAGGAGCTCGCCGAGCTGGGACCGATCGCGCGGGTCAGGCTCGGCGAACGCCATACCTGTGTCGTACGGCCCGACGAATCGATCGCCTGTTTCGGCGATGGCGGGCAAGGGCGCTTGGGAACCGCCAGCGCGTCCGCGGTCGGTGGAATTTCGCCGGTCGGCGTGCGCGGCGTCTCTCGTGTGCTCGGGCTCGCGGTCGGGGGCGCCTTCACTTGCGTGCTCCAGCGTGACACCAGCGTGCGCTGCTTCGGTGCCGACGGTCATGGCCAGCTCGGTGCCGGCGGCGCTGTTTGGCGGGACCGCCCGGCCGCGATTGCCGCCAGCGAAGGCGTGAGCGCCCTGTCCGCCGCGCACAACGCAACCTGCCTGGTCCGCGCCGGTGAGCTGGCCTGCTTCGGCGCTGGCGCTGGCGCTGGCGCTGGCGCTGGCGATGCGAATCGCGATCGCGCGGAGCCGATTGCCGTCGGAATCCCCGCTGCCGTGCTCGACGTCGCCATGGGCGGCAGCACCACCTGCGCACGCACCCTCGATCGTCGGCTCTGGTGCTGGGGGGGGCGCGCGGGAGCGATTCCGGCGGTTCAGCAGGGCGTAGGGGCCGTCGACGCCATCGCGATCGGCGAGGCTCATGCGTGCGCCCGATCGCGCGGGCGCATTGTCTGCTGGGGCGAGAACGGCGATGGTCAGGTGGGGCAGCCTCCCGTGCCCGGTGAGCTCGATCCCGTCGCGATCTCTCTGCCCGAGATCCCCGCGGCGATCACGGCGGGGGCCCATCACAGCTGCGCTCTGCTCGACGATGGTCGCGTCGCCTGCTGGGGCCGAGGGGGCGAGGGACAGCTCGGCGACGGTCGTCAAACCACGAGCGGCTCCCCGGTGCTGGTCCCGCTGCCAGAGACGGCCCGTGCGGTGATGGCGGGTGACGCACACAGCTGCGCTCTGCTCGGCAGTGGGCGAATCGCCTGCTGGGGCCGCGCGCGTGAGGGACAGCTGGGCGTGGCGGGGGTTTTCTCGGCGACGCCGAGCCTGGTGCCCGAGCTGGCTGGGGTGACCGCGCTGGCTCTCGGACGGCGCTTCAGCTGTGCCGTTTCAGCCGCCGCTGTCTCCTGTTTCGGTGACATCGTTGCCGAAGACAATCAATCGGTGGTGACCCCCGAGCGCCCGCGACGGATCGAATTTCCTGCGCCCGTCGTTGCGATCGCGGCGGGCGCCGCACATCTGTGCGCTCTCGACGTGCGGGGTCGGCTCGCCTGTTTCGGCCTCGATGGCAGCGGGCAGCTAGGAACCGCGCGCCGACTTCATTCCAGCTGGCCGCGTCCGGTGACGTTGCCCTGCCCGTGAGCCACCGCTTCAGTTGCGTTTGAGCGTCACGGTGGGGGGGCGCGCGTAATCGTTCCAGAGACGGTCAAGCAACGCCGCGTCCGGCGCCCCGTCGCTGATCACGATGCGGTAGCGGCTGACGAAGGGTTTGCCGGGCGCGATGTCGAAACCGCTGTCACGCACGGGGGCGATGCTGAAGAAGGGATCCGTCGGGTTGATCCTGACCGGCTGTGGGGCGCGGAAGTTGTTCGGGTGTCCCAACGCCGCGTAGCCTGCCGGTTTTCCGTCGACGCGCCCGCCGATGTAGCACCAGCGCGCGTTGGTGCCGTCGCCGCTGGCTCGGTTCTTTCCCTCCGAGGTCAGGAAGACCGCGCCGCCGCCGCCCCCCCAGGAGGCATGGCCGCGCAGGGCGAAGCCGCCGTAGATGTACTTGTGCAACATCACCGGGGACGTGGATGCCGCCTCCTGTGTGCTGTCGAGATCGAAGACGAAGTAGGGGGGGGCATCGACGTGAGTGCGGTAGGCGGTCACGCGCCACAGCTCGTTGAGGGCGACCTTCGACTGTCCGCCCGCGAGCGACACGTGCACCTGCTTGGACTCGAAGCCACCGTGAACGGGTCCTTGCCACATGCCGGCCAGCGAGTCGAAGTCGACCTTCGCGCTGCGGCCGCCCATGTTCCAGAAGTCGACCTCACGCCCTTCGAAGCTCGACGAGGCCCAGGCCGACCAGAGGCCGTGATGGTGGCGGTGATCGCCGGGGTAGTCGTCGGTGACCATCAGCCCCGTCGGCGTGAAGATCGGATGCAGGTAGCCGCCGCGCAAAAAAGCTTGTCCGACGCCAGCGGGTAACTTGCCGACGGTCTGATAGCGAAGCGCTGTTGCCGCCCCGACGTTCACTTTCACCGCGTCGGCCTCCTTGGCGACGGTCACACCTGCCGTCGCTTCGGCGGCGGCGGTCTCGAGTGAGAACCGCGCCTCGGCGTTGGCTGCCAGCTCGGGCAGGATGAAAGTCGCGCGCCCGGCCGCTATCTGCAGGGGCAGTCGAACGCCCCCTTCGCCCCTGAGAACGATGCTGCCCCCCGGCACGTCGCCCTCCCAAGGGAAGGTCACGATCGTGGCGAGGCGGCGGTCCGCACCGGCTGCCACCGTGATCTCAGCCGAGCTCCCGGAGGGAGCGTTGGCGTCCACGTTGGCCGAGCCGCCACCACCAGCGCTGGCACCAGCAGCATCCGCCGTCGCGGGATTGCCAGCGCCGCCGCCGGTTGCCCCGACGGCGCCTGCGCCACCGCCCGCCATCGCACCGCCGGTCCCGCCGCTGCCGGGCGATTGACCACCGCTGGTCGGTCCCCCGCTGCCGGTCGGTCCCGCGGGCGGTTTGCCGCCGGTGCCACTCGGCTCCGAAGCGGGCTGGCCACCGGCCTGACAGGCCAGCGCCACCGAACCGGCGAGCCACCCTAGAGCCAGCAGATGAACCTTCGACCGGGCCGTGACTCGTGGAGACATACTGTCCTCCCCAATCGCCGGATCAGCCCGGCCTCCCGGACTATAGGCACAATCAACGCCCGCGGGCGGCTTTCACTTCCGCGACGGCGTGCGCCGCGGAGACGCTCACTGACCGAAGTAGAGCCCGCCGTTGACGTGCAGGACTTCGCCGGTGATGTAGCTGGCGTTGGGCGAAGCAAGGAAGGCGACAGCGCCTGCGATGTCTTCGTTGCTGCCGGGACGGCCGATCGGGATGCCCTTTACCAGCGTGGCGAACGCGTCAGGCGCCGTGTGCACCTGGTGAAAGCGGTTGGCGACGACGCCCGGGGCGACCGAGTTGACGGTGACGCCTTTGCTCGCAAATTCCTTGGTGAGGCTGCGCGCGAGATTGGTCACGGCGGCCTTTGCGGCGCCGTAGTGCGGGGTCGTAGCGGCGCCGCCGTTGTGGCCCGCGATCGACGAGATGTTGATCACGCGTCCGCCCCCATGGTTGACCATGTGGGGGATCACGGCCTGGCACATCAGCACCACGCTGGTGAAGTTGAGCTTGAGCACATCGTCGATCAGCTCTTCGCTGAGTTCGCCGAGCAGCGCGCGCTTGATGAGACCGCCGGCGTTGTTGACGAGGATGTCGATGCGTCCGTCACCGAAACGAAGGCCCTCGGCCACGAGCCTTTCGATGTCGGCCTTCTTGGTGACGTCGGCGCTCACGGCGATCGCCCGGCGCCCCAGCGCCTTGATCTCGCGAACCGTCTCGTCGGCTTCGGTCTGGCTGCTGGCGTAGTTGACGACCACGTCCGCGCCGTTGCGCGCAAGTTCGATCGAAACCGCGCGGCCGATGTCACGGCCGCCGCCCGTCACGAGGGCGATCTTCCCGGTGATGTCGAAAGGCATGGGCGCGACTTTTACACGAACGCGCGTCGGGACGCGATGGCCGAACACGCGTCCAAGGTGTTCATCGGTACGCTTTTTCGTCAGATAGCCGCCCGTGCCATCTGCCGGCCCCCCGCGCCGTCGAAACGCGGCGGCCGCGCCACGCGAGCGACCGCAGTGGCGGGGCAGTGGGGCCGCGACCAGGAGAAAGGCGGGACGCGGGCCGCGCGACTGCAATGCCGCGCGGCCGGCCGAGCCGACCGCTGAAGGAGGAGGGCAACGCCGACAAGACCGTGGCAGGGCCCTCGCCACGGTCTGGAGACGTGATCAGTCGACGGTGACTTCGGGCGACGAGCTGGCGGCAGGAGGGGGAGGAGGCGTCTCCGCGGCAGCGGTCGCTTGGGAGGCCCGGCGGGACAGTTCTTCGGGAGAGACGTCTTCCTTGTGCGTCGAGATAGACCAGACGTTGCCGAACGGGTCCTCGACCTGGCCGTAGCGGTCGCCCCAGAACATATCTTGCGGCGACATTCGCTCGGTGCCACCCGCCGCAACGGCGCGTTCGAAGGTCTCGTCGCAGTCCGTGACCGTGAGGTGAATCGCCGAACGCGACTCCGGCATGTTGGAGGCGTCCGACAACATGATCGTCGAATCTCCGATGGTCAGCTCGGCGTGCATGATGCTGCCGTCCGAGTTCGGCATGCGCAGCCGTTCCTCGGCGCCGAAAGCCTTCTTGTAGAAGTCGATGGCGTCGCCGGCCGCCTTCACGTTCAGGAACGGGGTCACCGTGTGGTAGCGCGGAGGCTTGGGCTGCGTGGCTTTGCTCGCCACGCTCTTGAGCTTCTTGAGACCGCCTTTGGCGAGCGCCGTGGCGCGAGCGAGCAGCTTGCGGGGCGCGCTCGCCTTCTTCGCGTTCGCCTTGGCGCTGGGTCTCGCGCTTGGTTTTGCCGAAGCCTTCGGCGCAGCCGAGACTTTTTTGATCGGCTTCTTGATCGGCTTCTTGGCGGCGGCCTTGCCGGCTTTCGCGGCTTTCGCCGCTTTTGCGGGCTTTGCTGCTTTCGACTTCGTGGATGCTCTCGACGCCATTACAAGACCTCCTGTCGAACTCGCCATCCCTGCGACCGGCACCGCGCTCGGCCGCCGCGGGAGGCCCGATTCAACCAGAGCCGTGAAGAAACGGAAATGGTCTCGTGAAAAGCCCGTACGTGAAAAAGCCCGGACGGGGGCAGCGATGGGGGGGCTGGAGGAGCGGGGGTGGGGAGAAGCGGTGGTTGACGCCGAGGACAGGGCGGCGGTCACGGTTCGCGGACTCACCCGCCGGGGCCCGTCGGCCTCCGTCGACATCTCCCTCGGGGGCAAGACGGAAAGACGAGAGCAGGCGGGAAGACGCGAGCGGGGGGCAAGAACGGAAGGAGCGGGGAGCGAGATGGGAGGGGAGGATTTGGGTGGCGGTGGCGGCTTGGGCGGGCCTCCAATGTGCTGGCGGCCTTTGAGGTGCCTTCTGGGGCATGTTTTGATGCTCGGTGACAGCCCCTCTTGGGAACGTTTTCTCTGCGGGCATGCCTGATTGGGCGCGCATTTTCTGGTGTGACAGGGTAGTTCTTCTGATGTAGAAAACGTTTCGACGACTTTTGAACACCTGGATGAGGAAAAATCGATGCAATTGACCCAGTGCAATGCATCTAGATATACGTCGATGTCTCCCGGAAGCCGCGCCAGCGCGGTGGGGAAGCGGGTGGAGGCGTCGGTTGCGCTGGTTGATGAGTCCGAATTGACACGGGCACTCCTCGAAGGGCGCCGTGGCGCTGCGCCATTGGCGTGGAGACGTTTTTATCCGATTGTCATTTCCACGCTTCGGCGACTTTTGGGTCCCGGGGATGACCTTCCGGACCTCGCTCAGGACGTTTTTGCTAGGTTTTTCGTGAAGTTACGCGATCTGCGTAAACACGGCTCGATCCGGGCCTTCGTGACCGGCATTGCCTTCCGACGCGCCCGCGAAGAGATTAAACGTCGGCGCGTGCGACGCACCTCGGCGCCACTTGTGCTGCATCACCTGAACGAGATCTCACTGCAGAGGATCTCAGATCCTGAACGAAAACACGCAGCTGCGCGCCTTTACCGCATGATGTCGGCGCTCGATGAAAACGATCGCACAGCGTACACCCTTCGCTTCGTCGAGGGGCTCGAGCTGGGCGAGATCGCGCGCATGCTGAAGGTATCGCTCTCAACGGTTCGCCGGTGCATTCGCCGCGCGACCGAGCAGCTCGACAAGCTCGTCCAGCTCGACCCCTCGTTGCCGCCAGCGACCACGATCAAAGCAATTCGCACGCGGCGCACCCGCCGCAGCCCGAATCCGAACCCGACCCTGCGCTGACAGATAGGACCGCGGGGCCGGACTGGACAGCGCCGCCCGCTTCACGATCCGTCGAGTCGAATTCGGCGAGAACGCTTAGAGGACGCCCGGGAGCGGGCCGGCGCCCATCGCGGTGTACCCGAACGTGTTCACATCGCTGGCGCCGCAAGCACGCGCGATGCTGACCAACAGCTTGGCGTGGGTCTCGTTCTGACCGCCCTGGCCCTTGCCCGCATACGACAGGAACCGTCCGCCCTTCAAGCCGGCCTTGGAGCCTCCCGCCAGGACGAACGGGAGCTGACGATGATCGTGCAGATCGCCGTCGTTGATGTCCGAGCAGAGGAAGATGACGGTATGATCGAGAAGGTTGCTGTCGCCGTAGGGCACGCCCTTCATCGTGTTGACCAGCTCGACGAATTTGCCCATGTACCAGCGCCGGTTCTTGATGAACTCCTGCCCGGTGTTGCCCGCGGGGTTCACGCCGTAGTGGGATGAGTCGTGGTTGCCGATGTTGGTGACGCCCGGGATCTTGGTCGGGCTCACGGCGTGCGACCACATCAGGCTGGCCGAGTGGGTGAGACTGCAGCCGAGCGACATCACCAGCAGATCCATCTGGAGCTGCCCGACGACCGGGAAGTTCGCCGCCTGGTGATAGCTCTGCGGGTAGCTCGTGCTGGTGTTCTTGTAGCCCTGCTTGTTGAACCCGGCGGCATCACAGAGCGCCCCGCCCGGCATCATGCCAGGCATGCCCGGCATACCCGGCGCCGGCATACCGAGACCGTCGATACGCTTTTCCACGTCACGAACGAAGGTGAGGTGGGTGTCGAGCCGGACTTTTTCGGCCGCGCCTAGCTTGGTCGCCAGCGAGGTGATGTCGCCCTTGATGACGTCGAGAATGCTCTTCTTCTGCTTGCGGATGAGCTCTTCCGGATCCGGCCCCATGGTCGGCGCGCCCGGCATCGGCATGCTGGCGCCCGGCTTGCCGCCGAAAAGACGGGCAAAGACGTTGAGCGGATTGTCGTCGGGCTTCACTTCCTGGGCGGTCCCCTGGAACGACACGGAGCCCGAGCCATTCTCGAAGTTCGAGCCCACGCCGAGCTGGATGGAGTCGAACGGCGCTGAGCCTTTGAGCTTCTGACCGAGGAAGACGTCCATCGACACCGGGCCCGTGCCGGTGAGGACCTTCTTGGTGCCGCCGGGGTGGGTTGGCTCTCCGCCCGGCATGCCGACGCCCTCGAAGAACGTGCAGTGCTCGCGGATCGCGCCGAGCGGTTCGCTCATCTGGCCGAGGGTGAAGTTGGTTTCGCTGCCCTTGGGGTACCAGAGGTTCGGGATCACGCCGTCAGGCACGAAGACCGAGACGAAGTTGAGCGGGGCGGCGGCGCGCGCCCAGCTCATGCGGCCCAACCACGGCAGCTGCGCGGCCGCCCCGGTGGCAAAGGTCTTGGCGAGGAAGCTTCGACGAGAGAAATGGCTCTGCATGGAAAGTCGCTCCTGAATCAACCACGCGTGAGGAAGGACTTGCCCCGGACGACCTCGAGAAGCAGCCGACGCATGTCGAAGCCACTCTCCTTGAAGACCGCTTGCAGCTTGCTGATGGCGCAGCCGTCGGCGGATCCATTCTCGCCACCGCGGGCGTACCGGAACAGCTGCCGCGCGAAGCAGGCTTGCGCGTTGGGGCTGCCGGCGAGGATCTTGCCAAGCTCGATGGGGCCCGCAAAGGGCGTCTTGACGTCGTTGCCGAGCTCTTCGAGCCCGAGCACGTAGCCCGAAGCATCGACGTCGTGAGTGCCTTCCTTTTCGCGGTAGGCGCCGATGCCATCGTAGCGTTCGAAGCCGTAGCCGACAGGATCGATCAGCTTGTGGCAGCCCTGGCACTTCGGATCCGACGAGTGGCGATCGAAGCGCGCCCGCGTCGTCAGCGACGGATCCAGCCCGGGCGGCGTGGTGTCGACGTCGGCGGGCGGCAACGGCAGGGTCTGGCAGAGCATGCGCGAACGGATGAAGAGACCGCGGCGCACAGGCGACGATTCGTTGGAATGGGCGTGCATGCCCATCACCGCGCCGAGCGCGAGCAGACCGCCACGGCTGGCTCCTGCCGCCGGCAGCATCGTCTTTTGCGTGGCGCCCCCAGCGGGAGCCAGGCCGTAGAACTGTGCCAGGGTCGGATTGACGAAGACGTAGTTGGCGGTGTGAAGCTCGGGATACTTGCCCGTGCCTTCGAACACGACGTGATTCACGAAGGCGTCCTGCTCTTCCAGCATGCCTTTGCGAACGGCCTCGGTGAACGCGGGGTAGATGTTGGCGTCCTTGTTGGTGAACAGGAGGCCATCGGTCCCGAGCCACTGCCGGAAGAAGGTCGCGACGGCGGGGCGGCTGCGGCGATCGTTGATGAGCCGCGTGGCGTGCATCTCGAGCCCGGCGGGCGTGTCGAGGGCGCCTGCCTTTGCGGCCGCCAGCAGCTGGTCGTCGGGGGTCGAGTTCCAGAGGAAGAAGGAAAGCGCGCTCGCCAGCTCGTAGCCGGTCAGCTTGAAAGTGCCGTCGGCTTGCTTCTCCCCCATCTCGGTTCGGTAGAGGAAGTTGGGCGAGCTGAACATCGCGCGCACCACCAGCTCCATGCCCTTTTCGAAGACTCCGCCGGTGACGGCCGGATCGAAGAGCTTGCTGTAGCGTTCGATCTCGTCGGTAGCCAGCGGGCGCCGAAAGACCTTCTGCCCGAAGGTGGTGATGAACGTCTTGTCGCAGCCGGGCCCCGCGGGACAGGTGGCGAGCTTCCAGCGGCTGACCTTGATGCCTTCGACCGAAACGCGCTCCGCGGTCGCCAGATACTCGTCGACGTGACGGCTGGTGATGGCGGCTGCCTTGGCGTTGTTGTCGAAGCCGTCCACCACGGTCTCGACCGGTAGGTTGTCGGTGCTGGGCAGTGGGATGCCGAGCAGATCGACGACGCTGTTGGCGTATTCGAGGCGGGTCAGGAGGCGCAGCCGTCGCGGTCCGGGCGTCTCTTCGCCCTGACAGGCGGGGATCGCGCTCGAGGTCGGCGGCGCTCCCACTGGACCCGGATCGGTCATGCCGGGCGGAGGATTGCCTCCCGGGGGCGTCGTCGACCCGGGCGGCGTGGTGTTGCCGGGAGGACGATTGCCACCAGAGCCACCTTTGCCACCAGGCGCGGTCGGACCTGCCGGACCGCGAAGATTCGACTCCGGATCGATGACGTTGCCCGTGCAGCCGAGGCCGATGGCCAGGGGTAGGCCTATGGCCATCGGTAAGATGACGAGCCAGCGAGCGGGGCGACGCGGGTGGGGGGCCTGGGCGTCACGTCCCACGAGACGGTGCAGCATGTAGTTCTCGCTCCTCCTGATCTTGATTTACGCGAGTCGGTAAAAGTTTCTGCTCGAAAACCAATCAGACGCGCAGTCCTTACCGCTCGGAGCCGCCACTCCCGAAGGCCCGCCAAAGCGGCGTCACGGCCAGGGTTTTCCCCTCCCACAGAGTGACCTAAACTGCGCGCAGATGCCGCCACAGCTGAAATTGATCAGCCCCGATGAACTGGTCTCACGGACGCACCCCGCCAAAGACGGCGGCTTTTCGCTGCCCTACCGGCTCTACGTGCCCCGCGATTACGTGCAGACGCGGCGGTATCCGCTGGTCGTCGTGCTGCACGGAGCGGGGGAGCGCGGTGCCGACAACGCCCTTCACCTTGGCAACGGCGTGCTCGGTTTTTGCGACGCGTCCCTGCAGAAGCGTCACCCGGCATTCGTGATCTACCCCCAGTGTCCCGAGGGGGCCCAGTGGGTGGAAGCCCCCTGGGGGGAGGGCAGCTACGACAGCGCCCGGGTGCCGTTGAGCCGCCCGCTCGGTGCCGTGATGGAGCTTGCCGACGCCCTGGCCGCCGAATTCACCATCGACCCATCTCACCTCCTCGTCGCCGGCCTCTCGATGGGTGGCTATGGGACTTTCGATCTCGCCACGCGGTTCCCGCAGCGGGTCGCGGGTGCGATTGCCATTTGCGGCGGCGGCGATCCAACGGCGGCGGCGCGGGCCAAGGATGTTCCGCTCTGGGCTTTTCACGGCTCGGCCGACGCGGTGGTGCCGGTCAAGGGCTCTCGGCTCATGATCGATGCGCTTCGCAAGGCGGGCGGGCGCCCGAAATACACCGAGTGGAAGGGCATGGATCACCATGTCTGGGAGCGAGTCTTTGCTGATCGAGCCGTGCTCACCTGGCTGCTGTCGCGCAAGTCCGCGGCCGCTGCGCGCAAAGCAGGCGGCTAGTGAGCATGGCGACGGCGCCGGCCACGACATTCGTCGGCATCGTGAACCTCACGACCGATTCGTTCTCCGATGGCGGTCGCTTCGTGGAGCCTGCGGCGGCGATCGAGCAGGGCGAGAGGCTGCTGGGTGACGGCGCCGGCTGGCTCGATCTCGGCGCCGAGTCATCCAACCCTGCCGGAGTCGAAGTGCCCACGGACGAGCAGCTGCGCCGGCTCTTGCCGGTGCTGAGGCATTTCGTCGCGGCCGGCGTTCGTGTGTCGATCGATACGCATCGTCCTCAGGTGATGCGCGCGGTGCTGGCTGCGGGCGCTGGCATGATCAACGACATCACCGCGCTCGGCGATCCCGAGGCGGTGAATGTGTTGCGTGACTACGATGCCCCGATCGTTCTGATGTACGCGCGTCAGCGCGGCCCGCGCGCCCAGCAGGTGGTCGCTCGCCACCACGGGATCGTCGAGGAGATCGCGGCATTCTTTCGTGGGCGCATCGACGAGCTCGGCGCCGCGGGTATCTCGCGCGAACGCTTGATGCTCGACCCCGGCATGGGATTCTTTCTGGGCAGCAACGCCGAACCGAGCCTGGCCGTCCTGCGGGGCCTGGGAAAGCTGGTGCGAGACCCGGCGCTGCAGCGGCCAATCTACGTTTCTTGTTCACGTAAGTCGTTCGTCGGGAATTTGACCGGGCGACCGCCCGAGCAACGCGGGCCGGGCACACTGGCTGCCGAGCTCTGGGCGATCCAGGCCCAAGTGGCGTACCTCCGAACACACGATATCCGCGCCATCGCAGACGCAAGTCGTGTCTGGGCCGCGATCGAGGCCATGCCGGCTTGATGCGTGACCGTCGCACTCACGGGCAAACCCTGTTACGGTTTATGGTCGAAGGCGAAGACCCATGGCCACGGCGAGTATCCGGGGGGCAAGGATCGCGGGCGTCGCGTCCTGTACACCCAAACGTGTCTACGACAACCTGACCGAGACGGCGCAGTTCGATCCGGCGGAGGTCCGCAAGGTGGTCGCCATGGCCGGGGTCAACCGCCGTCGGGTGACCACGCCCGAACAGTGCAGCTCCGACCTCTGCGAGGCGGCCGCTCAGGCGCTCTTGCCTGCGCTCGGCTGGGCGCCAGAGAGCATCGATGGTCTGGTGCTGGTGACACAGACGCCCGACTATTTTCTCCCCTCCACCAGCGCCGTTTTGCACAGGCGCATGGCCTTTTCCGACTCGTGCATCACGTTCGACGTGGGTCTCGGCTGCTCGGGCTATCCCTACGGCCTCTACCTCGGGTCGATGATGGCCGCGTCGGGCGGCTGCAAACGGGTGCTGGTCATGCACGGCGAGACCCCGACCAAGTTCACGCACGAGACCGACCGCGCGACGTTCCTCTTGTTCGGCGACGCGGGCTCGGCCACGGCGATCGAAGCCGATCCCGATGCCGTGTCGCACTTCTCACTCGGCACCGACGGCAAGGGCTCCGATGATCTCATCATTCGCGGCGGCGGTTTCCGCGATCGCTTCGCGCAAGACCAGCGGCGGCACTATCTGGAGATGAACGGCGCCAACCTCTTCAACTTCACGATCAAGCGCGTGCCGCCGGTGGTGACCGACGTGCTCGGCGCAGCGGGCGTCGGCGTCCCGGAGATCGATTCGGTGATCCTGCATCAGTCGAATCGCTTCATGATGCAGCACGTGTGCAAGAAGCTCGGCGTGCCCGACGCGAAGGTGCCCTATACGCTCGGCGAGTATGGCAACACGGGTGGG
This sequence comes from Myxococcales bacterium, assembly GCA_031398585.1. Classification (GTDB taxonomy): domain Bacteria; phylum Myxococcota_A; class Polyangia; order Fen-1088; family Fen-1088; genus JANNNO01. The sequence continues at coordinate 20,020 of JANNNO010000388.1, forward strand.
CCGTCGGTCCCGTTGACGCTCACGGCGAGCCTGCCGTCGGCTCCGCGCGAACGGGCGATGAAGCTGCTCCTGTGCGGTTACGGCGTCGGTCTGTCATGGGGCGCGGCGGTGATCGACCTTCCTGCGACGGCCCCGTTGCGACAGGTGGAAATCTAGCGATGAGCGAACCGGTCAGAAAAGCAGAGCTCAAGGAATGGCTCGCCTCCGTGTTTCAGGAAGAAGCCGCCAATTTACCCGATGATCGCGCGCGGGCATCGATCCCGACCTGGGATTCGATGGGCACCTTGCTTCTCATCGCGGAGCTCGACGACAAGTTGAAGATCACGTTGACCGAGGACGAGCTGAAAGAGCTCGCGTCGATCGGCGATATCATCAAGGCGCTTGGCAAGAAGGGTGTGGAGGTCGTCGACTGAGGTCGGCGACCGGCGCCCGGGATAGTCGGTGGTGGCTGCGAACGCCGATTTACCGCGCCTGACTCGCGTGCTCGCCCGATTGCTCGGGCGTGACGACCACGCTTTGACGTCAGGATTCACGCCCGCCCTCGCCACGGAGGTTCCGAACGTGCTGGCCTTGCGCGCGCGGGTGCTGGCGCGCGAGCTGACCTGGGACGACGAAGCTTTCCTGCGCTGGCGTTATTTCTCCGAACCCGCTGCGGCGGCACCCGACAACCGACTCTTCCTCGTGCGTGGCAAGGAGGGCGAGGTGCTGGGCTCTCTCGGTATCGAGCCGCAGCGGCTACATCTGAACGGCGAGGTGATCCCGGCGGCGCGCTTCATGGACATCATGGTCGATCCGCGGGTGCATGGCATGGGCCTCGGCGCGTGGATGAACCTGGCGCTGCAGGATCGCAACGACGTTGGGCTGGCGATCGGCGCGACCAACGACTCGTACAACCTGGTCCGCCGGGTCTTTCAGCCGCTGCCAGAGCGACATAGCTGGAAGCTGCTGGTCAGGTCGCACGATTTTCTCGCGCGACGTACGCCTCGGCTGGCGGAGGTTCCTGGGATCGCGCGCGGGGCGGACGCTCTGCTGGGCGCTGGTCGCATCGCCCTGGCGCTCGGCTTTTCCATCGGCCTCGAGATCGATCGGCTGCACGGGCTTGGGCGCGAAGAGGGCGCCATCGCCGACATGGACCGATCCATGGCGCGCTCGGGATTCACGTTTTCACAACGGACCGCTGGGTACCTTGCGTGGCGGTATCTCGCGAATCCGCGGCGGCGCTACCAGATCTGGGGCGCACGCCGGCGGGGCAAGCTGGTGGGGCTGCTGGTCAGTCGCTCGGTCGCGGAACGGGGCGAGCTGGTCGATTGGATGTGGGACGCGGACCAGCCGGAGAGTGAACGCATCCGCGTGCTCTGTGCGCTCTTTGCTTCGGCGATCGATCATCTCGCGCGACAGGGCGCCGTCACGGTCTGGCTGCGCACACTGGGATCACCTGGCGAGGCGGCGGCGTCGCGGGTCGGCATGCGGCAACGTCAGGAGCGCGATACCGTCGCCTTCGCCGCGCGCGAGCCGGGGCGGGCGCGAGAGCTGGGGCAGGCGCGTTGGTTTCTTACCCTGGGCGATTCGGACGACGACTGAGTCCGAGTCCCACCGTGCTTTAGCCGGGAAAGCGGCGGCGCGAGATTTTTCGTCCTGGGCCGGCAAAGGGCGCTAGCGTGCCCGCGATGTTGCCTGGAATTCCTGCTGGCAGCCCGCGTGCGTGGTCGCTTTTCGCGGCGATGCTGGCGCTCGGCTGCGCCGTGGAGGAGACAGGTTCGCGCCACGCCCTGGCGCCCGTCGTGCCCGCTGGTGCGGAGGGCGGAGCTCCTGGCAATCCAGCGGGGCCAGCCGCCGGCGCCGGCGGGGCGGGAGGAGGTGCCGCGGGGGGAGTTGGCGGCGCGGGCGGTGCGCCGATGGCGGGATCGCCGGGACAGAACAGCTGGACGATCTTCGTCTATGGCCACGCCGATCACAACCTGTCGGCGACCCTGCTGGCGGATCTGAAAGAGATGGAAGGCGCCAACCTCGGGGCCGAGGTGAAGGTCGTCGTGATGGTCGACTGGGACGCGCGCCGGACGGTTCCCGCGTCGCTCGGGGGAATGGCGCAGCAGCGATTTCCCGATGGCCACTTCGTCTACCTGCTCGAAGGGGCCAAACCCAAGCTGACGAAGATCGCCGAGGGCGAGGAGCTGGATCTCGACGACCCCCTGGTGCTGGCCGCATCGGTGAAGTTCGCTTTCAAGAGCTACCCGGCCAGCCGCTATGGCGTGGTGCTCTGGGATCACGGGGGCGCCTGGAAAGGCGGCTTTGGCAGCGACACGGCCAACGGGACCAGCAAGGGCAACCCGATGTCGGCCGAGACGGTGGCGCAGGCGCTACGGCGGGGCATGTTGGAAGCGGGCATCACGGCGCCAAAGCCCCTCGAGTTCGTCGCCTTCGACACCTGTCTCATGGGCGGAGTCGAGATTGCGGCCCCGTTCGTCCCCATTGCCAAGACCTTCATCGCGGACGCCGAGATCGACTACGGCGACGGTTGGGATTACGCGGGGACCTTGAGCTGGCTCGGCGCCAACCCGACGGCCACCGCCGTGCAGTTTGCCGCCAAGGAGGTCGAGCTGTGGGACAAACATCACGCCAACGCGGGCGCTGACGATGCCCTCTTGCGGTCGCACGTGGCGATCGATCTGGCAAAGTGGCCCGCGATCACGACGGCGGCCAAGGCGTTGGCCGACGAGGTGAGTGGGGGGCGCGAGGCAGCCATGTCGCGCGCGATCTTCGGCAGCGTTCCGCTCTACGAGCAGGCGGTGGGCGAGCCGCGACCGGGAGCGATTCGCGATCTCGGGCAGATTCTGCGCCGGGCGGGCGAAGGGCCGCTGGCCGCGCCGGCCGCACGCCTCGGGACCGCCTTGCGGGACGCGCGCCTCGGTGTCAGCCGGGGAAAGTTTCGGATCGATCAGGACGGGGTGCACGCCATGGCGGCACCGGCGCGCGCCTTGGATCCCGCGGATCTGCCGCTTTACGCCAGTCGAGCGGCGACCTGGAACGAAGCGACCGGGTGGCGATCGATGCTCGAACGCACGATGGCCGCCGCTGATGCTGTCGCGCCGACGGTGAAAGGCACGACCGAAGTGGCGCCGAGGCCAAGCATGGCGAGCCCGACAAAGCTGCGGTTCACCCTCTCCGACGGCGACGTCGTGGAAGGCGAAATGATGCTGGTCGAGCGCGCGACCACCAACCCGCAGGTGATCGCCATCCTCGGGATCCTGGGGGCAGCGTTCGTCGGTCCCGGCACCTATGAGTTCTTGTGGACCGGCTATCACTGGGTGATCCGGGCGCAGCCGCAGCCCGTCGTGGTCACGATGGAGCCCTGGGTGATGGCCGCCACGCCCGAGGGACTCGCGATGCCGCTGTTTGCGATCCGAGGCGTCTGGAAGTTCTCGAACGGCGACACCGTGCCTTCCACGTTGCTGGTCGAATCGAGCGGATTCACCGCGCCCGCGGCGGTGATCGCTTCGGGGGGTGTGGCGTCGGTGCAGCCGCTGCGTCTGCTGCGCGAGCTCGATCCCAAGGCGGTGTTCGTGCCAAAGATTGCGGCTTACAACTTTCAGACCGGCATGAATTACAGCGTCGACAACGGCAATGGTCTGCTCATCCCCGAGGCAGGAGCCTTCGCCATCGCGCCGACACCGGCAGCCGCGGGACCCTGGGAGTTGGCGTTGAAGGCGTATGACCTGTGGCACAACGTCGGCGCGACGTTCTTTCCGACGCCGGTGAGCCCGTGAGCCGTAGCGCCGCCGCGCGCTTCCTGATCGCAGGCGGTGCCATCGCGGCGCTAGGAGTGGGATCGCTGCTGCTGCTCAAGACTCGGCCCTGGTCGGGAGCGGCGCTGTCGACGTTGCCAGCCCCGGCGGCGGCGCGAGTGCCGGTGCAGAGATCCGCGGCGCCTGCCGAGACGACGAAGCCGGCGCCTGCACCAGCGGCCAGGGGGCCGGTGAAAGCGGAAAACTCCCGGCAGCCGATCGGGGACGTGGTGGCGGAGGCGTTGGCGGCCGGGCGGATCGAGGTGGGGCGTCAGGCTCCGCGAAATGCTCTCGAGGATCAGCCGGGGGTTCGACCGACCGCTTCCGAACGCGCCCAGGGGGTGGCAGCGGTCGATGCGGCGCTGGTCGGTCTCACGGCGGGCGAGCTTGGGCTTGCCGCGGCTTTCGAGCGGGCCGGTCAGGAGACGCCCGTCGCCGCCGACGAGCTGGTGAGCCGGGCGCGCGCGGGCGCCACTCGCAGCGAGCTGGTTGATTTCGTGAGGGCACGTTTTCCCGATGCGAGCACGCGGTTGACCGCGATGGCCTGGATCGATCGGGTGCGGCCGCTGGCGGCAGGCGCGGTCCCCCCCGCTGCACGCCAGGACGCAACGCGATCGCCTGAGGCAGCGCGGTCAGGCGCAAAGGCGCCGGGCGTCGGTCTGCCGCCCGAGCCGGGGGCGGCGGGGCAGGGTATGGGCGGCGGCTTCGTTCCTTTGCCACGCTAGTGCGACACTAGATCCATGTCCGCCCAGCAGCGTCCCGAAATCCTCGCCCCGGCGGGCGACGAAGCGTCGTTGCGGGCGGCCGTGCGCGCGGGGGCCGATGCCGTCTACTTCGGCCTGCCAGGATGGAACGCGCG
>JANNNO010000455.1:0-18262 GCA_031398585.1 Myxococcales bacterium
CTTCTTCACCAGCGCCTGCACCGCCAGATACTCGAGGATGCGCTCCTTGACCTTGCGCAGACCGTAGTGCTCCTCGTCGAGGATGCGCTCGGCCTCGTTGACGTCGTGTTTGTCTTCGGTCTGAACGCCCCAGGGCAGGCCCAGGACCCAGTCGAGGTAGTTGCGCACGACGGCGGCCTCGGCCGACATCGGCGCCATCAGACGGAGCTTCTTCAGCTCTTTTTTCACGCGAGCGATCGCCTCGGCCGGCAGGTTCTTCAGCGCGGCCCGCTCTTCGAGCTCGTTGATCTCGTTCTTGAACTCGTCCCGCTCGCCGCCGTCCTTGCCCATGCCGCCCAGCAGGTCACCGCCGAGGGCCGGGTCACGCTCGCCCTTGTCGCCCTGACGTTTGGAGCGCGCCCGCAGCTTGCGCTCGGCCTGCAAGACTTCGATCTCGGCACGCAGCAACTCGTAAAGGCGCATCAGCCGGTCGTGCGGCGATCGCATCTCGAGGATGAGCTGCTTGTCGGCGAGCTTGAGCGGAACTTGCCCCGCCACCGTGTCGGCAAGCTGGGAGGGATCGTCGATCGACTGAACCGCGCTCAGGATCTCGGGCGCGATCCGCTTGTTCAGCTTCACGTACGACTCGAAGGTCGAGCCGACCTCCCTGACCAGCGCCTCGAGCTCAGGAGTCTGACGGCCCTCGTCGGGTAGCGGCTCGACCGCGACCTCGAAGAAGCCGTCGGTCTTCACGAACTCGCGGATGATCGCCCGCCGTCTGCCTTCGACCAGGACCTTGATCGTGCCGTCCGGCAGCCGCAGAAGTTGGATGACGGTGGCGAGCGTGCCAACCGCGTGGATATCCTCGGGGACCGGCTCGTCGGTGCGGGCACGCCGCTGTGCAGAAAGAAGGATCTCCTTCTGGCTGCCGGGGGCGGTCGCCTCCTCCAGCGCGCTGATGGACTTTTCTCGACCCACGAACAGGGGCACGACCATGTGCGGGAACACGACGGTGTCCCGCAATGGCAGCAGGGGAACTCGCTGAATGATGCCTTCCGCCCGTGTCTCGTCGTCGCTCATTCTTGCTCCAGACCTAGCCGCCAGCTCATCCGCTTCTCAACATCGGTCGGACGGGCGCGCGACTTTCGGATCGTACCAACCCCACCGCTCCGGAGCCAGTCTTGGGGGTATTCGCCCCCTCCGGCGGACGGTTTTCGGTCGGCGCCGTCCGGGGCTCGGGCAGCTCCGATCTCCGCGTTTTCTCTCGAAAACCAGCAGTGGATTCGGCGCGCAACCTTTCGCAGACGCCTCCGAACCTCAACCATCTCGCGGCAAGGTGCCGCGACCTCATGAAAGGAAGTTTCACGCATGATCACCATCGAGCACCGCAATCATCACATCCACGACGCCGGCCTTTTCCGCAAAGATTGGGAGTTCTACACGGACGCATCTGCGGACCAGGCCTATCGGCGCTTCGAGGTTGCCGCTGCCGACGGAGTGGACGCCCGGGAGACGCTCGAGTTCATCAAGTCGGTGGAAGACTATGGCCAGGTCTCGGACCGCGAGGCGCGGCAGATCTCAGGGGGCCTGCGCCGCTACTATGACCGCATGGATGGGGGGGCACGGGCACTGGCCATCTCGTTCGATCAAGAGTTCCAGAGACGGGTTCCGGAGTTGCATGACTGCAGCGAACAAAAGCTCTCTGGTATCGACCATCAGCCGTGGTATCGGGCGAGCTTGAGGACCCATGACCCCGAAAAGGCGGTCATGTCGGGGCAAGAGCTCACCGATTTCAACATGATCCTCTCGCTGCAGGTGCTTGCGGGCATCACCAGGTAACGGGGAGGCCCGGGGCTGCGCGTACGAAGGCGGTGCGCTCTGGTGATCTCGGTCACCAGGCGTAACCTGCTTTTGTGGGCAATGTGGGCACCCGCCGAGTTTCAACAACCGAGAACACGTTGGCACATTCCAAAAGAGGGACCCATGAGCCAGATTTCCAAGCCTCGTCTCTTTGTCAGCTCTCTGCTCGTAGCTCTCACGGTGGCGCCGCTGGCCTCGGCCGAGGACACGCCGCCCGCCCCGGTAGTACCCACCGCGACCGTTCCGGCTGCCCAGACCGAGGTGCCAACATGGCGACGATATGCCTTTCCGGCGGCCGTCGCGGCGGCCGGCGTCGGCCTGGCGGCGGGCATCGTCTGGCAGCTGTCGTCGCAAGGCGCGGCTGAGGACTTCAACGATCTCAAGACCCGAAGCTGCTCGTCGCTGCAGCCCAACCGTGGAGGCGGTGACTGCGCGGCTCTCTACGACAAGGCCAACAGCCGATCGCAACTGTCGCGCGTCAGCCTGGGTCTGGCGGGGGCCTTTGCGATCACCGCTGTCGTGCTCAAGCTGACCGAGCCCGATGCGGCGCCTTCTCCCACGACGCCGGTTCCCGCGCGAAAGGACACGTTCGCCCTCGAGTGCGCACCGGGTCTGGGCTGGCAGGCTTCCTGCCGCCTCACGTTCTGATCGGTGGTCCCGCCTCCAGCAGTGCCCCCGACCGGAAGCTGTACCCGCCTAGGCGAGTCTTCGCCTAGGCGATGTCCCCGCCTGAAAGCTGGCCTGTGCGATCAGGAAGTCCGCTCGCCGCCGCTGCCGGCGGCCGCACCCTTTTGGAAGATGAGGAGGGGCTGTTCGCCCTTCTCGATGGTCTCCTCGTTCAGGACGACCTCTTTGATCGGCGGCTGCGACGAGGGGATGTCGAACATCACCTTCATCATCGAACGCTCGAGGATGGCGCGCAGGCCTCGAGCGCCGGACATGTGTTTTTTCGCCTCGCCCGCGACAGCGCCGAGCGCGCCCTTGGTGAAGCGGAGCTTGACCCCGTCCATCTCGAGCAGCTTCTGGTACTGCTTGGTCAGCGCGTTCTTCGGCTTGGTGAGGATGTCGATGAGGGTTGCCTCATCGAGCTCGTGCAGCGGCGCGATGACCGGAAGGCGGCCGACGAACTCCGGGATCATGCCGTACTTGAGCAAGTCTTCCGGCTGCACGTCCTTGAGCAGATCCCAGACCCGGCGTTCCTTCTTCGACTGCAGCTGGGCGCCAAAGCCGATCTGCTTTTGCCCGACCCGCTGCTCGATGATGTCTTCGAGGCCAACGAACGCCCCACCGCAGATGAAGAGGATGTTGGTCGTGTCGACCTGCAAGAACTCCTGCTGCGGATGCTTGCGACCGCCCTTGGGCGGAACGTTGCAGACGGTGCCCTCGAGGATCTTGAGAAGCGCCTGTTGCACGCCTTCGCCGGAGACGTCGCGGGTGATCGATGGGTTTTCGCCCTTGCGCGCGATCTTGTCGATCTCGTCGATATAGACGATGCCGCGTTCGGCCTTCTCGATGTCGTGATCCGCGTTCTGTAGCAGGTTGACGATGATGTTCTCGACGTCCTCGCCGACGTAGCCCGCCTCGGTCAGGTTGGTGGCATCGGCGATCGCGAACGGCACGTTCAGGATCTTGGCCAGCGTCTGCGCCAGCAGCGTCTTGCCCGAGCCGGTCGGCCCCAGCAGCAAGATGTTCGACTTGTGCAGCTCGACCTCGTCGGAGCCGACCTTGGCGTCGATGCGCTTGTAATGATTGTGGATGGCGACCGAGAGGATCTTCTTGGCGCGGTCCTGACCGATCACGTAGTCGTCGAGGATCGTCTTGATCTCTGACGGCTTGGGAATCGAGGTGAAGCCAAAGGTCTCGGTCTCCTTCTCGATCTCCTCGGCGATGATGTCGTTGCACAGACCGATGCACTCGTCGCAGATGTAGACGGTCGGCCCAGCGATCAGCTTCTTGACCTCCTTTTGGCTCTTGCCGCAGAAGGAACAAGACAGATGTCCGTGATCATCGCGTTTGCGTTCAGCCACGATGAAAAAACCTAACACGCGGTCGACGTCGGGACGAGCCGCGTCTTGGCCGGGGGCGAAAACAGACATCCCACGCCGCCTACCCGCACCGGCGGCTTGCACATGCCCGCACCGGCCGCTTGCGCAGGCCCGTACCGGTAGCCACGCGCGTCTCATCGAGCGCGGCCGGAAATGAAAAACCCCCTCTACCGCGCCACTTTGCAGTGGGGGCTGAGGGGGCCAGCGGGACGTCCCGCGGGAGCTACTTGGTGGCCGCGGTCGCCGTGCGCTGCGCGAAGACCTCGTCGATGAGGCCGTAGTCCTTTGCCTCGGCGGCGCTCATGAAGTAATCGCGCTCCGTGTCGTGCTTGATCCGGTCGAGGTTCTGCCCGGTGTGTTTGGCGAGCAGATCGTTGAGCGTGGCACGCGTGCGGAGGATCTCCTTGGCGTGGATGTCGATGTCGGTGGCCTGCCCCGAAAACCCACCCAGCGGCTGGTGAATCAGGATGCGCGAGTGCGGCAGCGCGTACCGCTTGCCCTTGGCGCCAGCGGCCAGAAGGAAGGCCCCCATCGACGCCGCCTGACCCATGCAGAAGGTGGCCACGTCCGGCCGCACGTATTGCATGGTGTCGTAGATCGCCATGCCCGCCGTCACCAACCCGCCCGGCGAGTTGATGTAGAGCATGATGTCCTTGTCCGGGTCCTCGCTCTCGAGGAAGAGCAGCTGGGCGATGATGATGTTGGCGATGTCGTCGTTGACCGCCGTCCCGAGGAAGATGATCCGGTCCTTGAGGAGGCGCGAGAAGATGTCCCAGCCGCGCTCACCCCGGTGCGTCTGTTCGATGACCGTCGGGATGATGAAGTTGGTCGGAGGCGAGAACTCTCCAGAGAGAGGACGGCGGGAGTCGGTCATGGGCTTGTCCTTGTCGGTGCGGGTCCGTTGTCGGCGTCGGTGCAGGACGCAGCGAAGGGAGCACCCGCCGCCGCGTCCCGAACCTCGATGATGACCGGGGAGTCTATTTGGTTTCGGACGCCTCGGCCTCGGCTCTCGCTTCTTCGGGCGTGAGGACGAGCCGTCCGCCCGCCTTCCGAGCCTCCTGCGGCGTCACGATCAGGCGATCCGGAGCGGCGTCGGTGATCTTAGCCTCTGCCACGAGCTTATCAAGCGTCTTCTCCTCGCGGATCTGAGCCTTCAAAGCGTTCATCTGTTCGTTCTGTTCGATCTCCGCGCGCAGCTTCTTGGCGCTGGTCTGGCGGGCGGCCGCGAGCTCGGCGATGCGCTTTTGCACGTCACCGTCGGTGACCTCGACGCCTTCCTTGTCGGCGATCGCGCGCAAAAGCACGCTCGACCGTGCCTCGACCTCGGCCTCGTCGCGGAACTCGGCCTTCATCCGTTCGACATCGAGTGACTTGGAATCGACGCCCATCATCTGAAGCTGCATGCGGCCGCGCTCGACGATGCCTTCGGCGAAGCGGTCGACCAGCGCGCGGGCGATCGGAAACTCGTTGCGTTTGACTAGCTCCTTGACCAGGGCCTGCTCGACCTCGGTCTTGACCCGCTTCTTGTCGGCATCGAGGAGCCGTTCGCGAACCTTGTTCTTGAGCTCTTCCAGGGTGTCGGCCTCGCCGGTGTCCTTGGCCAACTCGTCGTCGATCGCGGGGGTCTTGCGCTCGCGCGCTTCCTTGATCGTGATGGTGAGCGCGACTTCCTTGCCCGCCAGGTCGGCCGGCTTGGCTTCGGCGTCGATGGTGTACTTCACCTCGTGCTTGGTACCGGGCACGATCGAGATGCCGCGCAGGCGTGAGGCGAGCCCAGGCAAGGGACCGCCGTTGTCGTCGGCCAGATCGAGGCCGGCGCTCTCGCGCTTGACCTTGTGCTCGCCAACCTTGCCCTGGACCTCGACCATCAAGACGTCGCTCTCTTGCGAGACTTCGCGGCCTTCGACCGGGATGAAGTTGGTGAGCTGCTTTTGATACTGCACGAGGGCGGCTTGCACCTCCTCGTCGTTCACCTTGGCCGCGCGGCGTTCGAGAGGAACGCCTTTGTAGTCCTTGGGCTCGACGTGCGATCGCACCTCGACGCGCGCCGAGAACTTGAACGGCTGCCCGCTCTTTAGATCGATGCGGTCGACCGACGGCGGCGCGACAGGCTCGAGCTGCTTTTCCTGGATCGCTTGCACGATGGAAGCCTCGACCAGCTCACGAGCGACGTCGTCCTCGACGGAATGACGATAGAGCCGTTCGAGCACAGGGCGCGGCGCCTTGCCGGGACGGAAGCCGTCGAGCCGCACTTTGCGCCGGAGATCGTTGTAGGCCCGGTCGAGCCGAGGGGCCACGTCGGCCCACGGCAGCTCGAAGTCGACCCGCTTCTCGACGGGCGAAATGTCCTCGATGGTGATTTGCATGGGGGCGGGAGGATAATCGAGGCGCCCCGGGGGGAAAAGGCGGCGACGGGCAAAAAAGCGCAGGCTGGCTATCTAGATCTAAGGTTGGGCGCGGGGCGGACGAGCGGGCAGCCCGCGCGGGGGACCCGACCTCGAGGCAGTCGCTGCTCACTATAGGAAGGCGCCAGAAGCGGCGGCGGCGACCAGGCGGCGCGGCGCCCTACAAACCAAAGCGCAGGGTTGCCCCTGCCGTTGCCGCGAGTTTGCGCGGGTTACCCTTGCCATGGGGGTGCCTCTCGTACACCATAGCGGGCTCGTCATGACGCTAGGGTTCACGCTCGCAGATCGCCTTGGGGCGAGAACAGTCCCGTGCAAGGTCGCGGGCTGTACTCGTACCTGGGTTCAATTGGGGGGCAAAGCCCTCGCGCTCGGCCGTGGTGCCGCGGGGTCCGAACCTGCCGGCGATGCAGGGGCGGGCATGTGCGAGCCTTGCAAGAAGAAGCTCGCCACTCTCCACGACAAGCAGCGGCGCTGCGACGTCCCCGGCTGCCACGGCACCTTCCCCTGGTCGGTGAAGGAACAGCTCGAAGCGTTCGCCGTCAACAGGCCGCCGCCGCGCGGGTTGTGTGCCTCGTGCGAAGAGCGGGTCACCGTCCTCGAGGACAAGGAGATCGCGTGCGGCGTGCCCGGGTGCACGCGCACCGCCACGATCACCAAGCGTGCGCAGCTGATCGCCGAGGCGAAGGCCGCGGCGCATGCGAGCGATCAGGCCAACGGTGCTGACGCCGAGGCGGGACAGGCCGCGACCACGGCGGATGCACTGGCTCAGGTGGGCGAGGCTCAGGTGGGCGAGGCTCAGCCGGGCGATGCTCAGGAATCGGCCGCAGCGGAGGGCGCGGGTAGCAACGGCGAAGCGCTGGTCGCTCATGCTCACGATCACGGCGAAGCCGATTTTGGTCACGACCACGATCACAGCCATAGCGACGAGACCGGCAACGGCGTCGCCGAAGCGGTTGCGGTGGCCAGCGAAAGCACACCGGCAGCGGGTGCGCCGGCCGAGAATGCCGGCGGGCAGCCGCGCAAAGGCGGCCGTGGCACGGGTGAAAAGCCCGGCCGTGTGACCTTCGCGGCCCCCTTCTGCGGTCCTTGCACCGACGTCGCCAAGCGAATTCAGGATCGGCCGGTCGCTTGCGGCATCAGCAACTGCAAGCGCAAGTGGATCTGGAAGGCCGACGATCAGATCCAGGCGTTTGCGTCCGGCAAACCCAACGAACCGCCGCGCCGGATGTGTGACGGCTGCCGTGCGTCCTTCGGCAAGCTGCTCGACCGAGAAGTCCGTTGCCGGACCTCGGGCTGCAAGAAGACGTGGACCTGGTCCCGCTTCGATCAGCTCGACGCCTGCGTCGCCGACAAGGCTCCCCCCAAGGCGCCGTCGCGCATGTGCGACGACTGCTTCGATGGCTTCTCCAAGATGAAGGACGTGGAACGACCGTGCCGAAAGGCCGGTTGCAAGCGGACCTGGACCGACAAGCGGGGCGCGCAGCTAGCCCGCCTTGTCCGTGGCAAACACGGCGATCCGTATCCTCAGTACTGCAGCGAGTGCCAGAAGGAGCTCGGCGATCTGGCAGATCGCGAGATCAGCTGCAAGACCGAGGGCTGCAATGGCACCTGGACCTGGTCCAAGGAGCAGCAGCTGGCGGCGGGCGTGCGCCCACAGCCCAAGGAGCCAGAGGCCGTGGAGGCGACGGCACCGGCCGTCACCGTGATCGGCGCGCCGGGCGAATTGGTGGCAACCGAAGCAGTCAACACCGAGGCGCCGGCCGCCGAGGCATCTCCTCAATCGGCGTCGACCGAGGGCGCGCCGGATATCGCTGCGCAGGCCGCATCGTCGGAGTCGGCATCTACCGATAACACGGAGGCTGCACCGGCCGTCGAGGCCGCCGCCCCCGTCGTCGTCGACGCGGCTACGCCGGCGGTCGCCGGAGCGACTCGCAACCAGCGCGGTGATCGGGGCGGTCGCAACAAGAACAAGCGCAAGCGTCAGCGACAGATCCAGCCGCCCGAGCGGCTCTGTCACGCCTGCGCGGAATTCCTCAAGGACAAGAAGACGCTCGAGATCCCGTGCTCGCAGTGCGCGACTCCGATCTTCTGGCCGCCGGAAAGCCAGCTGCAGACCCACCTCGGCAACTGGGCGACTCCAGGCTTGTGCGGCGCTTGTAAGCGCGATGCGACCGAAGCCGCGCGACGGGCGGCCAAGGAGGCCATCCGCGCCCACGCGATCGAGATCTCACCCACGCACAGCGATCCCAACGCTCCCGAGGCGCAGCACCCGCCAAGCGAGCCCCCGCAGTCCCAGCCCGAAACGCCGCCCTCCGAAACCCAGCCGAGCTGAGGTCCGGGGCCGTGCGGCGCACGACCGTCGTTCGGACCCTCCCTCACCCCGGTCACTCGGCGGCTAGGCGGCGGGCGAGCGGGAGGTCGGCGGGGGGCAGGTCGAGGGTCGGGATTTCGCGTTTCGGGACCCAGGCGACGTCGGCAACCTGGACCGCGCGGGGGACGCCGGCCGTGATTTGCGCGCGGTAGACCAGCATCAGCAGATCGAAGTTCGCGTAGGCGTGGAAGACCACGTCGTCGATTCGACCAATCGCGACCTCGCAGCCGAGCTCTTCGGAGATCTCACGCACGAGCGCATCCGTTGGTGCTTCTGCTGTCTCGACCTTGCCGCCCGGGAACTCCCAGCAATTGGGCAACGACTGGTCGGGCCTCCGCTTCGACATGAGCACGCATCCATCGCGTTCGATCAACGCGGCCACGACGAGGAGGCGCTTGCGCGGCGAGGACGGATTCTCCACTGATGTCGTCATGGGCAGGCAGGGGCCCGAGTTGCATCAGAGGCGGTTGAGAGAGGCGACACGGCGATCGATGAGCTCGAGGATCTCGGCGAGCTGAAAAGGCTTGTTCACGCTCGTCACGACGCCCTCCTCGAGAAACCTACGCCCTTCGGGTGAAAACGCGCCACCGGTAATCACGATGAAACGACTCTCGAGTCCGGGCCAGCGCCGGCCAACCTCGCGGTAGACGTCGGCGCCCGAGATCTCGGGCATCTGTAGATCGCACAGGATGACGTCGAATTTCCGGTCGGCGGCCAACAGCTCCAACGCCTCGCCTCCCCCGGCCGCCAGCACGACGTCGTGATGCTCGAGAAGCATACGCCGGTAGGCTTTGAGCAGCAGAGTCTCGTCGTCGATGGCGAGCACACGATAGCGCCGCCGGCGCAGGGTCGGCGTCGGCGTCGGCGTCTGCTCGATCGACGTGGCGTCCGGCACTGCGGGCAGACGCACGCGAAACAGAGCGCCGCGGCCGGGCTTGCTGACCGCCTCGATCTCGCCCCCGGCCGAGCGGACAATCTCGCGCGAGATCGACAGGCCCAGGCCGGTGCCGACTCCGGGCGGCTTCGTGGTGAAGAACGATTCGAAGATTCGCGGCATCACTTCGGGCGCAATGCCAGCGCCGTTGTCCTCGACCTCGACCACGACCTCGTCGCCCTCGTCGCGGCTTCGCACCGTCAGGCGATTGCGGCGCAGCTCCCCTTCAGGCAGCGCATGCGCAGCGTTCATGATGAGGTTGAGGAAGACCTGGCCGATGCGCGCCGAGCTGCCTGCGACCAGGTGCGTCGAGGCCAGATCGCGGCGCACCTCGGCCCGGTACCGAAGCTCGTTGCGCAACATCATGAGAGCCGAGTCGACCGCCGCGTTGACGTTTGTCACCCCACCCGGCTCGTCTTCGACCCGGGCGAACGAATGCAGATCGCGCACGATGCGGTGAATCCGCACCATGCCCTCTTTCGACTCCTGAACGATCGCCATCGCCTCGAACAGCAGATCACCGAGGCCGAGCTCGCGCGTGGGATCCGGGTGCTTTCGCAGCCGATCCTCCATCAACCGCAAGAGTCCGCCCAGCGCCTCGGTGTTGGCGAGCACGAAGGACGCGGGGTTGTTGATCTCGTGCGCCACGCCGGTCGCCAGCATGCCGATCGAAGCGAGCTTCTCCGACTGCAGACGTCGCACTTCGGTGTCACGTCCCTGGGTGATGTCGCGGATATAAACCAGCGCTCGCCCACCCGCGGCCGGATGCGCCCGCGCCTCGAAGTGCATGCCGTCACGGGCCAGCCCCGCCGCCGTGCTCGCCTGACGACGACCGACCTCGGCGGCCAGCCGCTCGAGCACGTTGTCGAGGGTTGCCTCGGCGATCTCCTCGGCTCCCTCGAAGAAAAAAGGCGCCGCGGAAGCGGTGGCGCGCAGGCGTCGAGCGGCGTTGTTCTCGACCAGGACCTTCCCAGTCTGATCCAGAAGGAAGAGACCATCCTCGATCACGTCGAAGGTCTCTCTTAAGGCATCGCGCTCGAAGCGGAGCTGCAGCGAGAGCTCCTGGAACTGGCGCGTCTGCTCGCCGATGACGTCTTGGAGCTCGGCGGTGTGTCGCCGCGCCTCCGCCGCGATGGCTGAGCTGCGCAGAACCGAATCGATGCGCGCCGCGAACTCGAGATTATTGATCGGCTGCACGATGAAGTCGGCCGCGCCGATCTCGAGTCCTCGCAGCCGTCGCTCGGTTCGCCGACGAGACCGGCTGGTGAGCACGATTGGGGCGCGACAGGGCGAGGCCGGATCGCGCAAGCGCTTGATGACCGCAAAGCCATCCATATCAGGCAGATCGACCTCGATGACCAACAGGTCGAAATCATCATCGAACGCCCGCTTGAGACCTGCGGCGGCCGAGTCCACCGCGATCACCTCATGCGCAGAGACCCGGCGCAGGACTTCCTCGGTGCGCTCGCGAAGCTGTTGATCGCCGTCTATGAGGAGGATGCGAGCCATGCGGCGATTCCGTTGCCAACGCCATTATTTCCGACTGCAACGATCGCGACAACGCTGGTTTTCACGCAAATGAGTTGTCAGTCAACGTACGTTAAAACGCCCAGCCACCGACTGCGGGACAGCGTGTGTCGTGGTACACGCCGTACGACCACATCGACGGGAATGTGGTCGCGCCGCCCCCAGCTCCCGACCCAGAGATGGGAATCGTCGCCGTTGTGAACGTAGTCGCGACCACGTTTTGATCTCATGTCGATGTAGACACACTCAAGACAAGGTGTGAAACTGGCGAACCTCACGCTCATGGCCTGGCAGCACTTCACAGGCGGGACTGACGTCCAGGTTCTCTACGTCGATGACGAGCCGAGCCTTTGCAAGGCCTTCGCTCGTATGTTCGCCGGTGAAGAAGGTGTCAACGTCACGACGTCGACTTCGCCGGTAGACGCGGCCGCCTGGTTGGAGAGCCAGGCCTTCGACGTCATCGTTTCGGATCTCCGCATGCCGGAGATGAGCGGAATCGAGCTGCTCTCCACGGCGCGACAGCAGCGGCCCCAGGCCCGGCGTCTCCTCGTCAGTGGCTACGCGGATCTGGATTCTGCCCTGGCTGCGATCAACGAAGTCGGGGTCGATCGCCTGCTGACCAAACCCTGGAACGGCAGCGAGATGATCGGGGCCGTCAAAGGGGCCGCCGAGCATGGACGTCTGGTACGCGAGAACGCGGAGATGACCGAGGCGCTTCGTCGTAAGAACGAAGAGCTCGAAGCAATCAACCGCAAGCTCGACCTGCTGGTCGAGGAGCGCACCAGCAACTTGCTCAACGGCCTGGTCTCGGCGCTCGACCTTCGAGATTCCGAGACGCAGTGGCATTCGCGTCGGGTCGGCCGCTATGCCCGCCGATTGGCCTCCGAGCTCGGCGTCGGCAGCCGCGAGCTGGACGACATCGAGCGCGGCGCCATGCTGCACGACATCGGCAAGATTGGCGTGCGCGATGCCGTCTTGCTCAAACCCGGTCCGCTCGACGCAGAGGAGTGGCGCGAGATGCAGCGGCACCCAGCGCTCGGCTACGAGATCCTCTCAGGCATCGCCTTTCTCGACCGCGCGCGCCTCATCCCGCTGCACCACCAGGAGCAGTTCGACGGCCGCGGCTATCCCG
This sequence comes from Myxococcales bacterium, assembly GCA_031398585.1. Taxonomy (GTDB): domain Bacteria; phylum Myxococcota_A; class Polyangia; order Fen-1088; family Fen-1088; genus JANNNO01. Next base: position 12,254 of record JANNNO010000455.1, read on the forward strand.
CCGGACTCAAGGGCGAGGAGATTTGTCTTGGCGCCCGCATCTTCGCTGTCGTCGACACCTACGACGCCATCACCAGCGACCGGCCCTATCGCTCGGCGCGTTCCTACGAAATTGCCCGGCGCGAGATCGAAAAGTACGCCGGCACCCAGTTCGACCCGCAGGTGGTGGACGCCTGGCTGAAGGTGCCCGGCGAAGAGTGGGCCCGTATCCGGCGCGAACTCGAGAGCGCCGCGGGCTAAGACCCGCTGGCCCACCGCCCAAACGCGTTCGCCGGTCAGCCGCCGAGCCGTCAGCCGCTGAGCCCACCTGCCGGCGTCCCTGCGACAAGCCCGTCGAGTTTGGCGGCTAGGATGAAATCGTTGCGCGAAAGGCCACCCACGTCATGGGTGGTGAGTCGTAAGTCGACGGTTCGGTAGCTCACGGTGAAATCCGGGTGGTGGCCCTCGGCCTCGGCCACGTCGGCCAGCCGGTTGAGAAAGGCCATCGCCTCGCGGAAATCGCGGAACATCACCCGGCGTGCGAGCCATCGCTCGTCCTCGAGGTGCCAGGCCCGGACTTCCGGCAACAGCGCGCTGACCTGTTCAGGCGAAAGGCCTCCCTTTCCGCCACGGCAGGGCTGGCAGCCCTCGCTGGCCAGGGACGAGGGGGCGGCAGCCGAAGCGGTAGGTGACGTCGTCGCGGACATAGCAACAGTTTGCACCCGCCGGCGCTCTTTGGCAGCCTAGCGCCGCACCCATGTCACGCGCCCTCACCAACGGCATCCTCGTCACGGTCAAGAGCGCCTACATGCCCGAGCGCTCGACGCCTACCCTGAGGCGATTCGCGTTCGCGTACACGGTCACCATCGCCAACGAGGGTGCCGAGACCGCGAAGCTCACGCGACGCCACTGGATCATCACGGATGCCGACGGCAAGATCGAGGAGGTCGAGGGCGAAGGCGTGGTGGGCGAACAGCCGGTGCTCGGCCCTGGCGAATCGTTCGAGTACACGAGCTGGTGCCAGCTGGCGACACCGTCGGGGTCGATGCACGGTACCTATCGCATGGTGAGCGCGACGGGTCCGTTCGATGCCGAGATCGCGCCCTTTCGTCTCGGGATGCCGTATTCGCTGAACTGAGCTCAGAGGACTTCGCTGATGACGTTGCCGGCGTCGACCGCTTTGATCGGGCGCCCCGCGGGTGAGACGCGCATGCGATCGGCAGGCAGTCCGGTCAGCGCCGCGACCGTACGATAGAGATCAGCGACGGTGATCGGCCGTTGTGTGACAGCGGCGCCAAGCTCGTCGGTGGCACCGATGACTTGTCCGCCGCGTACACCGGCGCCGGTCAGCAACGCCGCGCTGGCCGCGGGGTGATGATCGCGGCCGCCGCGTTCGTTGATCCGAGGAGTGCGACCGAAGTCGCCCATCCAGACCACGAGCGTCGATGCCAAGAGGCCCCGCGATCCGAGATCCGCAAGCAGCGCGGTCATCCCGCGGTCGAGCGTCTGGCAGAGCGTCTTTACGCGATTGAAGTTGTCCTCGTGAGTGTCCCAGCCATTGAGAGTGACCTCGACGAAGGGGACGCCAGCTTCAACCAGCCTCCGCGCCATGAGACAGCCGGCCCCGAATGGCGTCGGGCCGTAGCTGGCGCGCACGGCCGCCGGCTCCTTGCCGACATCGAAGGCATCGACGCCTGCGCTCATGAGCTCGAGCGCCTTTTCCCCGACCTCGCGCCGACCACGCGCAAAACCGCCGCCTGCCCCCGCCGCGAAGCGATCTTCCAGCGCGCGCCAGAGTTGCAACCGGCGCTCCCAGCGCTCGTCGTTCACGCCCCGGGCGCGGGCCAGATGCTTGACCGGTTTGTCGGGGTTTTTCACCGGAAACGGGGAGTGAGCGCCCGACAGGAAGCCAGAGTCCTCACCCGGACCGCCGATGGCCACGTAACCGGGTAGCCCAGCGCGGCCGCCACCGCGAGCTTCGGCCAGCAGCGAGCCGAAGGACGGGTGGTCCACGCCGCCCGCGGGAGCGTGGCTCGTGTGCATGAGATGTCGGGCGCGATCGTGGTTGCCTTCCTTGGAGGTGAGCGAACGAATGAGGGCGATGTCCTTCATGCGCGCGGCCAGCAACGGCAGGTGCTCGCAGATGCGCACGCCGTCGGCGCGGGTGGCGATGGCGCGAAAGGGCCCGCCGCTGGCGGTACCGGGCTTTGGATCGAAGGTGTCGATGTGACTGGGTCCGCCCGCCATGTAGAGCAGGATGCAAGAGCGGGCGCGTGCGGCGCCGGTGTCGCGCGCGGCAGCGGCTGTCGCTGCGGGCGCGGCGCCAAGAGCGCTGCCGGGTTCGCGAAGCGCGGCGAGCCCCACGCCGAACGAGGCGCCAAGAGAGGCTCGGAGAAAACCGCGGCGGTAAAGGCGGGTCGATTTCATCGGCGTCATCTCCGTTGATCCCGATCAGTGATTGGTCGCCATCTCGGTCGACGTGAGCAGCGCAAAGAAGGCATCTTCCCAGGCCTTGCGATCGCCACCCACCAGCGCCTCGGCAAACAACTTCGTCTCCTCAGCGGTCGGGCGACGCGCGTAGGCGGCGAGAAACAGCCGCGCGATTCGTTCGGGCGCTTCGCGGGTTCCGCGCAGGATGGTCCCGAGCACGCCAGCGTCGTTGGATCGCACGGCTTCGTTGGTGAAATTGCCGTTCCAGAGCAAGAGCGCCTGCGGCAACGTTCCGTCGTAGTCGGCGTCCGCCATCTCGTCGTCCTCGAAGGTAAAGCGGTACTCGCGCAAGGTTCGCTCGACCAGGCGCGCGGCCGGATCGACCGGCAGTGCTGCTTCGGAGGACGTCGTGGCGTCCGCCGACAGCACGTCCGCCGCGGTTTCTTGTCCCGACATCGAGGGGCTGGCCATGTCGACGTCGACCATCGGGCTCTCCCGCTTCGTCGAGTCCGGTGTTGCCGACGCGCCGTCGCTGGTCTCGAAATTGGTGTTCATGGCAGCGCGGCTGCTGGAGGCATCGCCGCTCGAGAGGCGCGGCCCACGTCCCTTGCGCCGCCGGGCCATTTCGTCGGCACCCGTGGCGACCAGCAGGGACGCAAAGAGCTGCTCGGGTGACAGCGGGCGCACCCGCGCCCGGGCAAAAGCCCGCACCGCTGCACCGCCGTCATCGGGACCGTTGGCGCTCCGGCCATAGGCAGCAGAGAGCGTGAAGGTGCGTAGCAGCCACTTGAGATCGAAGCCGCTGGCGCGAAAGTCCTGCTCGAGCTGGACCAGCAAAGCTGGGTGTTTGGCGTCGTTCTCGGCGCCGAGGTCGTCCCACGGATCGACGAGGCCCGCGCCGAAAAGCTGCGTCCAGGTGCGGGCGACCACCGTCTTGCCGAACAGATCCGATGCCAGCACCGCGCGCGCGAAGGTCTGGCGGCGGGTTTCGCCCGGGACCGGCGTCACCTGGCGGCCGAGAAAGCGCGGCGGCACCACCACTTCCTCGGTGGAGCCTGGCGCTCGCATGCGCGCCTCGCCCCGCGCCTGATCCACGAGCGCGAAGGTCACGCTGCCCATGCCGCGGTCGCGACGCGCACGGGTGCGTGCGAAGTACGCCACGAGGTGGTGAAAATCGATCTGCTTCCAGCGCGGGTCGTAGGGGTGGTCGTGGCACTGCGCACACTGGATCGACAGGCCTAGGAAAATGCGAGCCGCGGCCCCCGTGACCGCCTCGGCGCCCCCACCGGCGCGCGCTCTGTCTGCGATGAAAGCCCCCGCCCCGTTGTCACGCACGGTGCCGGTGGCCGTGAGCAGGTCGTGGGCGATGCGATCGTAGGGCTCGTCGCGATTGAAGGCATGGGACAGGTAAGAGCGCGGATCGTCCCTGTCGATGCGGCGATCCGGTGCGCCGCCAAAGAGGAGCGTCGCCATCACGTTTGCCCAATGCTCGCCGGCGGCCGCATCGGCCAGCAGCCGATCCACGAGGCGAGCTCGCTTGTCGCCGTCCGCGTCGGCAGCGAACGCATCGACTTCGGAGAGAGTCGGCACCCGCCCGATGAGATCGAGGGTGACCCGACGCTGGAACTCGCCATCGCTGGCCGTTGCCGCCGGTGTGACCCTGTCCTGCTTCCAGCGTTCCCTCATGGCGGCATCGAGCCGGGCGATTGCGGCTTGTGAGCTGGGTTGTCGATGAGCGGACGCGTGGGGTGTCGCTGCGGGCATGGGGGCGACCTGGCGCGGGCCCGAAGAAACGAGCGACGGCTCCAGCGCTCGCCCCGCGCAACCGAGCCCCCAAATGAGACTCAACACGAGGGCGCTCCTCGCCGCACGGCGCTGCCCGGTCTGCCTCTTGCCCCGAGCCACCACAGGCTCACGGCGATGGCGCTGCGCAGGGCGAGGTCTGTCGTGTCGATTCTCGATTGCCATCTCGCTCTCCTCCTACCGATTGCCGGGTGGAAACGATGACCCGGCTTGCGCACCCGCCGTTATGGACCGCCTTGACGAAGGCGAGCCAGGGACGGCGGCTGCAGAGGACCTGGTGTAGGCTCCTGTCCGTGCGCATCCTGGCCGGCACCAGCGGCTACAGCTACGCCCCTTGGAAGGGCTCGTTTTATCCGGCGAAGCTACCGGCAGCGAAGATGCTCGCTCATTACGCGAGCCAGCTGCCGACCGTCGAGATCAACAACACCTTCTACCGGATGCCGAACCGCGACCTCGTGGCGGGCTGGACCCAGGACGTGCCGGCTGCCTTCCGCTTCGTCCTCAAGTCGCCTCGAAGGATCACCCACGAGCGCAAGATCGCCGACTGCGAGGACGCGGTGGTTCAGTTTGCCGACGTCGCCAGCGTGCTCGCGGATCGCGCCGGGCCGGTGCTGTTTCAGCTCCCGCCGTTCATGAAAAAGGACGTCCCGAGGTTGCGGGCGTTCCTCGAGGTCTTGCGCGAAAAGGCCCCCGCGCTGCGCTCGGCTTTCGAGTTCAGGCACCCCACCTGGTTCGACGAAGAGACCAACACCGCGCTGGCTGACGGGCGCGCAGCCCTCTGCATCTCGGAATCCGAGGATCTCGCGACGCCGCTGGCTGCGACGACGAGCTGGGGTTACCTGAGGCTGCGCCGACAGGACTACGACGACGCGGCGGTGGCGAGCTGGGCGGACAAGATCGCCCAGCAGGCCTGGACCGAAAGTTACGTCTTCTTCAAACACGAGGACGAGGGCAAAGGCCCCGCCCTGGCGGCCAAGTTGCTCGGGCGCGTGGGCGCTCTGGGCTCGGCAGAATCACCGGATGTTCGGTGATTTTGCCTTTCCATCCCACGGTCACATAGAGTTGCCTACATGCCTGCACGCGCGATTGGGACGGCCAGTGTTTCGTTCGGCCTCGTGGCGATCCCGGTGAAGCTCTACCCGGCGACGCAGGCCACGGGCGCGATCTCGTTCAACATGCTGCACGCGCCGCCCTGCGGATCGCGGCTCAAGCAGCAGTACGTCTGCGCGAAAGAGGAAGTGATTGTCTCGCGCAACGAAATGGTCAAGGGCTACGAATTCGCCAAGGACCAGTATGTCGTGTTCACGGCAGAAGAGCTGAAGTCGCTGGAGGAACGCGCGACCCAGACCATCGACATCACGGAGTTCGTGCCGCTCGACAAGGTCGATCCGGTCTTCTTCGACAAGCCTTACTACCTCGCACCGGAAAAAGGCGGCGAGAAGGCCTACCACCTGCTGGGCGAGGTGATGCGGCAAAGCAACCGATCCGCGCTCGCGCGCTATGCGGCCCGCGGCAAGCAGTACTTGGTCATGCTGCGGCCGGCGGAAGGCGGAGGGTTGGTGATGCAGCAGCTGCTCTACGCCGACGAGGTCCGATCGTTTTCCGAGGTGCCGATGCCGGACGTGCCCAAGGTGCGCGACGCCGAGCTGAAGCTGGCCGAGCAGCTGGTGGAGCAGATCTCGAGCGACACCTTCGAGCCCACCAAATACGAGGACGAGGTGAAAAAGCGCGTCCTCGAGGACATCGAACGCAAGGTGGCCGGCCAGGAGATCGAGACCCAGACCACGGAGGAACAGCC
>JANNNO010000460.1:0-9345 GCA_031398585.1 Myxococcales bacterium
ATCGGCAACCGCGATCGGTAGCAAGCTCAATGGTGTCTCGTCCCCGGTGCTGGTGCTCGGCCCCTCGTCGTTCGACGATCTGCGCCTCACGGCCCAGGGTGACGACGCTTCGGGCGTGATCAGCACGGGGGCATCGGCGCTCGTGATCGACGAGACACATCCGCTCGCAGCGCGGCTCACCGGAACCTCGGATCTCGCCGCGAACCCGGCGCTCGGCTTCGGCGTGCCAGCACCCGAAGCGTCAGTCATCTGGCAGATTGCCAGCGAGGTCGCCGACCCGGGCAGTCCGCTCGCGTTTGCGTTCGTCTATGCGTCGGGCAGCCCACTGGTTGGCGGCGCGCCGGCGCCGGGGCCCCGGGTGGCGGTGGCTTTCAGCGAGCCCGCTCTCGCTACGTTGACCCCCGCTGGACAGGCTGTGCTGGATGCAGCCGTCATCTACGCCGCCGGCCGAGCACGCTGAGTCCGAGCAGCGCCAGCGCCAGGCCGCCCTGCCCCACCCAGCCCAAGCCGCGTACGGCGGCGGCAGGGCCTGCGAGCGCCAGGCCGACCACGATGGGATCGTGGTCGGACGCACGATAGACGGTGGCCGCATCGAAAGGATCGTCGGTCTTGAACTCGGTGTTGTAGTCGGCAATGACCGGCTCGTCGGCGTTGATGTGCCATTCGGCAGCGCCGGTTACCTGCGGCGTCAGACTCGGCGTCGACAGCGCGTGGTCGAGCGAGCCCGACTGACCCATGAACTGAAACGACCGCGCCGTCGTGACCGCGGCGGCTGATGGCAAGAGCGACAAGCCCCCCGCCTCGAGACGCTTGATCGGCTCTTCCTGCGCGTAGCTATTGAGATCGCCGAGCAACAGGTAGTCGGGATCGCCGCTGCCGGTCGGGTCGCCGGCGATCCAGTCGCGCAATGCCGAGGCCGCATTGGCGCGGGTGAGGTTGCAGTTGCCCGAACCGTCACCTGTGTCGGGATCGCCCACATCCGCGCAAGCCGATCCCTTGCTCTTGAGGTGGTTGACGACGACGGTGAAGCGGGCGGTGGTGGCGATCTCGGCGAAGGTCTGCGCCAGGGCGGGACGATTCTTGGTGTCGATGAAGCGCGGATCGATCGCGCTCGTCAGGACGCGATGACTGCCGACGGTCTGCACCTTGTCGCTCCGGTAGATCAGCGCGAGCTTGATCGCGTCGGTGCCGATGGTGCCCGTGTCGACATACGCGTACGGACCCACGCCGCGCGCGTTGAGACCGTCGACCAGGCTCTCGACGGCGGCCGAGGCGTTGTTTTCGATCTCCATCAGGGCGAAAACGTCGGCCTGCAGGGCCGCCATCGCGTTGAGCAGCTTGGTCTTCTGTCGATCGAACTCCGTGCTGTTGTTGGCGCCGCGACAGTCGAGGCCGCCCGTGGGACCGCAGGTGGGCGAACCGTTGTCGAGGGTGGTGAAAAAGTTGAGCACGTTGAACGACGCTGCCCTTAGTCGTCCCCCGACCGCTGGCGGCGACGAAGGCCGCGGGTTGCTGCCTACGAAGGTCGGCGCGATCTCTACCTGAACGCGATAGGCGCCCAGACGTCCATCGAGCACGCCGGCAAGACCGGTCACAGTGTCGCCCACCCGTCTGGTGTTGGCGGCGTCTCTGTAGGGAAAGGGGTTGGGATTCTGAACTGTGCTGGCGTCATCGAGCACGATGCGGCTGCGTTCATTCAAGCTCTGCTGTGCGATCGCCGCGGCACCCGGGGCAACCATCTGAGTCGGCTGAAAGAGGCGCCCACCGGCTGACAGATCCAGAGAGCCGTAACGTCCGAGCTCGAAGTTGCCCGTGACCGTCAATGTCTGCGCGATCTCGATCGCCATGCCTTCGTAGCGTTCGAGGAATCCCGCAACCGGCACCGGCAACGTCACGGCGACGGGCGTCGCCATCACGCTGGCCGGACAGACGACGATGTCCGTGACGTTGGTCAATTCGGTGAGCCCGTCGAACTCGACGACGCTGCCGCGCACGCGCACGAGTTGGCCGCGCGCGACCGCGGTCCCCAAGGCACCTTCGAAAACGAAGATGCCCTCGGAGCTGGCTGGATCTCCGTCTGCTTGTCCATCCTCCTCCTGGACGAAGAAGCCATTGATGCCGGCGGTCTGAAAGTCGCCGACGACGACGCCCTCGATCACGACGGTCTGGCCGGCCAGCGGACTCGTCGCGCCGGTGCCTTGAATGGCGCTGATGGCGGTGGCGGTCTCACCGCAAAGACCGATCTCGGGACCGCCGCCCCCGCCGCCACAATCGTTGGGCAACCCGGGCGTCGCCAGTCGAAAGGAGAAGTCTGCGCCGTTGTCTTCCGTGTCGGCGCCGTCGGGGCAACGGGACAGTCCCTTGACCCCTGCGTTGGGGTCGTCGGTCCCGGCCGGTGTCCCTTCGGTAATTCCCGTGGTGTTGCCCTCGTAGCTCACGCGATCGACGGGCGTCCCTGCGAGCCGCAGGGCGATGCCATCGGGCGCGCCGTTCTGGATGAGGTTGCTGTCGGGAGCGACGTCGAGGTCGCAGCTGGCGACGAGGGTGTTGTTGCCACAAAGCACGAAGTGGCCGCCGGCCGGCAAGATCACGTTCGGCAAGGTGAAGGTCGCGTAGTTTGAACCGCTGGTGGCGCCGTTGTGCAAGGTGACTGTGTAGCCGCTCAAGCTCACAGGGTCCGAGCTGACGTTCTTGAGCTCGATGAACTCGGTGGTGTCGACGTCGACCTGGTCGTAGTCCACCTCATTGATCACGATCGGACCGGCGGCAACCGCAAAGCGAGGAACGAGGACGGTCGATAGCAGGGCAATCGCCGGCGCGGCCAGGGCGATAGCCGACGCGGCAAAGGAACATAGGGACGTCATGGCGGGGCTCCTTGTGGCAAATGCGGGCGACCCGGAGCACCGCCCGGCGATGGCGTGAACGGAAAGTTCAGCGGCAGTCGGTTGGCTGGGCAACCGCCAGGCGCCCCTCGAAATCGTCAGACTGCTCTTGGCAACCGAGAGGCGTCCCGTGAGGGCGCAACGGCAGATAGAACTCCGAGGCGCGAAGATCCTTGGCGCGATCCATGGGGCCGTCGAGAGGGACGTAAATGCCAGCGACGATGAGGCCGTCTTGCGTGAGGGCGCGGTCGGCGGCATCGATCACACCCGGCGCGGCACCGGTCGCGATGAGGTTGACGGCGTTGTAGAGCTTGACGACGTCGGTATTGAGACGCTCGCCACGAAAGGACTCGCAGGGGGGCGTCAGGCAGAGCTTGCCGGTCGGCTCTAACCGGTAAAGCAGCCCCTTGGGCGCGGCCCGGGTCTGCCCTTGCCATGCCTCGGTCACGACCAGGACCGCCTCGGCGCCCGCCCGCTCGAGCCGCGCGAAAACCAGACCCTCCCTGGTTGCGAACGAGGCGCGGGCGAAACGTTCCGCCTCCGCCGGTTCGAGGCCCGTCTCTGCAAAATCGATGCGGTCGACCCGACAAGCCACGTCCGAATGACCGTCGGCGCAGATCCCGCGTCCCTTGTTGACCCGTTCGACGGCCAGAGGACAGGCGCCTGCTCCGGCACAAGTCAGGCTCGCCTCGCGCGCCATCTCGGGCCTCGCCACCATGAACACGCCGGAAGCGTCGCTGGCTTCCGCCGAGCCACCATGCGGGGAGGAGGCCGAGCGACCTTCGAGATCATGGCACCCGAGTCCCGTCAGCGTGAGCACGAGCACGAGGGGCCACGAGAACGACTCTTGCGAACGCAACGACCGCCGTCGTGCGGCCAATTGAAGGACTTCACTGTTTTGGGATTTCATGGGGCAGACCTCCCTCCACACAAACGTTGCTCCTTCAACTAAGAGGGGCGGGTGGCCAGGAACAAGCGACGGATGCGCGACGACGCGGGGCCGCGAAAGTCGCTCGTCGCTCTTTGTTTCTTCGATTCGACGACTCGGTCACAGGCGCGCGAACCGACTCCAGAATCACGCGCGATCTCGCACCCTTGACGACACGCAGGGGCCGATCGTGTCGATCGTGTCACCAGGCTCGGCAGGCACCCCAGCGTATAAGTCCGCCAACGCGAGCCGCAGCCGTCATGACCACCACTTCGACTCCCCGCAAACCATTCCGCACGCCCTTTCCAATGGCCCGCCTCGCCTGGCTGCTCGCTACGTTCGCAGCGTGTGGTGACGACACTCGCCCAGCTCCCGCGGCGACTCGCGCGGAAGCCGGCGCCGATGGGGGTGACGCCGCTACCAATCCCGGCAGCAGCCTGCCCACACCCGGCGATGAGACGCCGCGGGGTCCGGACGCAAGCGCCGAAGCGGCGGCGCCATCGGGCGACGCGGGTGCGAGCGGTGGGGGCGCCGGTGGCAACACGGGCGCAGGCGCCAGCTCAGCTGGTGGCGCCGGAGGCAATGCAGGCTCCAGCTCGGCTGGTGGCAATGCAAGCGCGGGCGGCACCGCAGGCACCTCGGGTTCTTTCGGTGCCGACGCGTCGGCGGGCAGCGCCGGGTCATCCGGCCTGGCCGGTCATGGCGGCACCAGGGCCGACACCGCCGCGCCCACGCCGACCGATGCGGCAACGGCCGACACCACCGCCGCGCCTCCCGCAGACGCGCAACCCATCGGTGGCGCAGACGGCGCCGATGCTGGTGCGGCCGTCGTCCCGGTGTCACCGCCGACCGGCCCCGCGGCGATCGAGTCCACCGTGGGCGCAGGTGACACGCGATCGTGTCCAACCGGACGCGTGGTTCGGGGCCCTGCCTTTCATTACAGCGCCGCGCGCATGTGTTGGGGGCACGAGCCCATCGCTTACTGCGTGCTACCGAACGACTCCATCAAGGTGACGGACCCCACCATCCTCAGCGATCCGGCAGGCAACTGCTGGGTGCTCGACGAACACGGCGCCATTCCCGAGGGTTGGAAGACGGAGCCCGAGAGCCTCGCCGCGTGCGGGCTTCTGCTAGAAAGCGGCCCTCCCTGCGATTGAGCCCCGAGGGCACATGAGCCGGGGCCAGGCCAGGAACGTCTCGCGGCGGCTCTCCGACCGGACGTCGCCGTCACGCAGCCCATTGCCTTCGAAGCTCTTCGCGGACGCGTTTCGTGACGGGCGGTCGCTGCGCTTCGTGATCATGGCGGCCGTCGTGATGGCCGTGTTCTATTCCCTTTACTACTACCCCTACGATGCCAACTCTGCCCCGGGGCGGCTCATCGCTGGCTACCTTGCCGGATACGCTCGCGCGTCGGCGGCGTTGATTGCGCTCGTCGATCCTGCCGTCTTCGTGCACGACAACGTCATCGCCGGGCGCTTCTCCCTCAAGATCGTCAAGAGCTGCGCCGCCACCGACATCAAGGCGATGTTCGCCGCAGCCGTGCTCGCCTTCGGCGCACCATTGCGCCTGCGCATCGTCGGCATGATCGTCGGGCTGGTGGCCTTGACGGCGCTGAACATCGCGCGCATCGCGACCCTATACTTCGTCGGCATCCATCTGCCCGGCTGGTTCGACACCATTCACGAAGAGCTCTTCCAGCTCACTCTGTTCGCAGCAGCGCTCGGCTGCTTTGCCGCCTGGCTCGCGTACGTGAGGCGAAACAGCAATGGCCTGGCGACGATCACGGCTTGAGGGGAGTCATTCGCCGGGTCGGCGCGTGGCGGGCGCGGCAGCCCTGGGGGCCGGCTTGTTGTTCCTGCTGCTGGCGCTGCAACCCCTGCCCAGCCGATTGGTTGCGGGTCTCGCCGAGATCGGTCTTGCGGTCATCCCCCTGGGCGAGCCGATCGACGTCGAGCTTCGCGTGCGCCGCGACCTGCACATCGACCCAGCAGCCGCTAACGTCGCTGCCGGCGGTGATGCTCTCGACGCCTCCTGGGACACGGAAGTCATCCTGGCCAACCCAGGCACCGGCGCCACGACGTCGTTTCTGCTGAATCCCCGCCGCGTCTTTCTCATTCCCTTGATGGTCGTGGTTATGGCTGTTGCGCTCGCGCCTCTGCCGCGCAAACGTCGGCTGGTGGCGGGCGCGATCGCTAGCCTCGGGCTTATCGGCTACTTGTGGACCAGCACAGCGCTGCTGGTTGCATCGACGATGGCGACTGACGGCGCGCTGGGCTTTGCAACCCGCTCGGCCTCGGCGCCTGCCCTGCTCGACCTGGCGGTCAGAACGATCGCGAATCCGCCGGGCAATCGCTTCGTGGTGCCCTTGTTCTTGGCGATCGTCGCCATCACGTGGCAGCTGCGCGTAGCTCACCACGAAAGCGACGCGTCCCAGCCGCTCCGATGAACAGCATCAACGCCCCGAAGCCGAAAAATCCCAGCAGAGAGGCCGACGGCACGGCTGTCGAACGGGCAACCGCTGCGTCGGCGGTCAAGGCGTCGCTATAGCGAATGGTCGCGCCGGCGGCCAGCTCGAGATTGATTGCCGGCAGCGGTCCCCCGGGACCGAACAACGCCTGATCGTGGCCGAAGCCAACCGCGCCGCTGGCCATCGGCTGCAAGAGACCCTTGATGAAAGCCTCTGCGCTGGCCTCCTGTCCTGACGTGATTCCCGCCCCGGGCCAGATCCACAGGTCGACCGAGATGGCGGCGTTCGATGGGATCGTGGCCGACGTCTTGATGTCGAGACTCCACAGCGGCCCGCTGAACGGGACTCCATTCTTTCGGGCGCCTTCAATCGACGCTCGCACCGAGAGCTGATTGCGGGAGAAGGACGAATCAGACTTCAGCTGCACGTTCGACAGGATGGTCGTGTACTGAAAAACGCCGGCGCTGGACGCCGAAAACTCCAGTGGATCACGCGCCATCGTGGCAGCGCGCCCGGGATTCGTGATCGCCGGATTCGTCGTGCTCACGCCGGCGGACACAGTTCGCCAGACACCGAAGATCTTCTGGTTGCCCTCGTCGAACGAAAAGGCGTTCCAGTAAGCCGATCCGTCGGCCACGGTCTCGGCGCCGCCCACGGTGGAAGAGGCGACGTTCGATACGATGTCGCCGTTCGGCTCGACGGTGCCAGCGACGTTGACGAACTTGGCAACCGTACGACCCCGGCCCGACGCGGTTGCGGGATCGGACACGGTGCACGTCGGATCGCTGCTGCTGGGGTTGACGGTCGATCCCGAGCTGACGTGAACGCAATTGCTTCCGTTCGAGGTCAGCTTCAGCGTCGCGTTCACCACCGTGAATTCAGCCTGAAAAGTCCCGAGCGTCTCGGTATCGACGGCCTGCACCGGGGTGCTTTGAACCAGTCCGATGAGCAAGGTGATGCCGCAGGCCGAAAGCCCGCGCCATCGCGGCAGCTGGCGCCGGTTGCAAGGAGCGGTCACAGCGAGGCGAGCCGGCTTTGTCGCAAGGGTGCTTCTCAAGGTAGCGGGAAGCGTAGTCATAGCTAGGTGAAGGCAGGGCATCGTCATCGCAAGAAGAGCGAAACCTCACGACCACAGCCGTGACCAAACCGTGGCGAAGTCCATTCGGTTTGCTGGGGCGCGCGCCAGCCCCTGGGGCCACGACCTCGTCCATGCAACCGCTCGCCGTCGCTCCAGTTCCGGGCTGTCAAGCAGACGCGTACCTCGATCGCACCGCGCCGGCCGCCGATCGCGAGCTCGAGTGGACGCTCTCGATTGCGTCGAGCGCCGAGCGCTGCATGCAGGTTCGCATCGGGCAATCGGTGCGCTGGGTGGGAAACTTTGGCGTCCACCCGCTCGATCCCGAGGGCGGCGATCAGCCCAACGCCGTAGCCACCCACGCCGACGGCCTGGTGACCTTCGGCAGCGTCGGGACGTTCGGATACGTCTGCGGCGTTCACCCCTCGATGAAGGGTGCCATCCGCGTGGTGGCGGCCCCGGCTGCCCCGGTCCCGGCGGTCGTTCCGATCGGGCTTGTCACGCTATTGGGCGCACTCACGCTGGTTACGATCGCGCTACGAGGTCGGTTCTCGTGGCTTCGGCGTCGCCGACCTTGAGCCGCTGCCTTCGTTTCGTCAGGGGAACGAAGCGTCGACGCAAAGGGTTTTACGAAGCGTAACGGAGACGCCCGGAAACAAGTGCTGAAGTGCCCTCCGACTCGCCCCCGAGCCATCCCCCGACGGCCGTAGAGCGCGAGCAGGAGGACCGACCCATGAGCTCACGTAACTTGGCCGAAACCGGCACCGCGATCCAGAACCCCGCCCCCGGGCAGACCGAAGCCGAAGAGTTGTCGAACGCCGAATCGCACGCTGGCGAAGGCGAGTACTTCGGCGACGTGGTCGCCAAGCGCATCGCCCGTCGCCAGTTTCTCAAGACCGCTGGCGCCGGCGTCGGCATCGCCGCCGCGCCCGTGTTGTTCCCATCCGAGGCGGCTGCGACCGCAAACCCGGGCAAGTTCCTCACCTTCACGCCGATCGCCGGCACTGACGTCGATGCCGTCGTCGTACCCATGAAGTACACGCAGAACGTGGTCATCCGCTGGGGTGATCCGATTCTCCCGGGTGCGCCCGCGTTCGATCTGAACGCACAGACGCCGGCCAAGCAGGCCGGGCAGTTCGGCTTCAACTGCGACTTTATCGCGCAACTGCCGTTGCCCTCCTGGTTCGAACCACTTGCGCGCTTCTCGCGTGACTTCGCGTTGTGGCTGCTCGGTGCGCAGTTCGGCAAGCTGCGAACCTCGCCGACGCGCGAGGCGATTCTCTGGAGCAACCACGAGTACACCGCGGGCACCGAGATGTTCCCGGGCTACGTCGCAGCGGCAACGACCCAGACCCAGGTCGACATCGAGCTGGCCGCCCACGGCGGCAGCGTGGTCAACATTCGCGATAGCCACAACAAGTGGCTGTATCAGCCGAGCGGTTCGCTGAATCGCCGGATCACGGGCGAGACTGGCATGGTCCTCACCGGTCCGGCCGCTGGCTCTGATCTGCTCAAGACCAGCGCGGACGCGACCGGCAAGCTGGTCAAAGGCACGCTCAACAACTGCGGCGGCGGCATCACGCCATGGGGCACCATCCTCACCGCGGAAGAGAACTTCGATCAGTACTTTGGTGGCTATACCGCGCTCAAGGCGGCGGATCCGGTCAAGGGCGCGCTTTACGCTCGGCTGGCACCCACGGGTGGCGTCTCCGAGCGTCGCTGGGAGAACTTCCACACGCGCTTCGACGTCTCGAAGGAGCCGAACGAGTACGCTCGCTTCGGCTATGTGGTCGAGGTCGATCCGTACGATCCGCAGTCGACCCCGAAGAAGCGCACCGCGCTCGGCCGCTTCAAGCACGAAGCCGCTGCCAACACGCTGTCGAAGAACAAGCGCGTGGTCGTCTACTCGGGCGATGACGCTCGCTTCGAGTACGCCTACAAGTTCGTCAGCAAGAATTCGTTCAGCCCCTACGATCGGGAAGGCAACCTGTCC
>JANNNO010000467.1:0-19886 GCA_031398585.1 Myxococcales bacterium
GTCGGCAACCCGCTGCCGCTGCCCCATGCGGTCCACATCGTGGCCGAGGTCGCCGCCGGTCTGCACTACCTCGAGGCGGGCCTGCCAGGACGGGGCCGCGCGCCGGGAGTCATTCATCGGGACATCTCGCCTTCCAACATCGTCGTCGGCTTCGCCGGCCACACGAAGATCATCGACTTCGGCATCGCTCGTCGTCGGGCGGTGGGCGACGACGAGCGAGGCACTCGGCCCGGCAAGGTCTCGTACATGTCGCCCGAACAGGTCAAAGGGCAGTCGCTCGACACGCGATCCGATCTCTTCGCGCTTGGCACGATTCTCTACGAAATCACGCTGGGCAAACGCCTCTGGCGGGGGCCCGCCGAGGTCGTCATGCGGCGGATCGTGGAAGAGGCGGTGGCGCCACCGACCTACCTGCGGCGGGACTATCCGCCCGCGCTCGAGCGCATCGTCTTGCGCGCGCTGGAAAAACGGCCGCAGGATCGCTTCGCCTCCGCCGGCGACATGCTCGCCGAGCTCGATCGCTTCTTGGCGAGCCTCGACCCCGCCGCGCGCGATCGAACGGTCGAGCGTCCCGGCAACGCCGATATGCGCGTCGGCGTGAGACCGCTCGGTGAGTTCGTGCGATCGCTCTATGCGCCGGGCGCCAAGGTCAGTGAAGGGGGAGCTCTGCGGGCGCAGATCTTTCAGGACGACGACGGCGCCATCGCTGATCCCGAGTTGGTCGCGCTCGACTTCGATCGGGCGCGTCCCGGCAGCGGCGCCGCGCTCGCCCACGCTCTGCGCGGCGCCGAACCTTACGAGCTGGCCGCCGAAGTGACGTCGGTGACTTTGCTGGCCGAAGGGAATCCGGTATCCCCCGGATCGAATCCCGCGCCCCGTGTCGAGCCGCCACGCTGGCCGGATGTGGTTTCGCCGCGAAACGGTGGCGACGTCCCCCCGTTGTCGGGACACGGATTCGCGACGGCGCAGGGCGAAGTGGGCGACGGTGCCCGCGATCTCGACTCGGGGGCACCCGCGAAAAGTCGCTTGGCGTTCATCGCCGCGGGGGTCGTATTGACGATCTTGCTAGGGGTCGCCGTTTTCGCTCTGCAATGACCGGGAACCCCTGGCAAAGAACACTGAAATTGGGGTCCGATGGTTATAGTAGCGAGCGTAGCCTGCCGAAACCCTTGTGATAGGCTGGCCCGCCTGCGAGCCGCCGGAAATCTCGGATGAAGTTTGTCTGCGAGCGCTGCCAAACCAAATACTCCATCGCGGACGAAAAGGTCAGGCAGAAGGTCCTGAAGATCCGCTGCAAGACCTGCGAGAACGTCATCACGATCCGCGATGCGGTGGTGGTGAGCGAGCCCGCTGGTCCCCGCGTGGATCCGCCCCCGGCCCCCGTGGTCGTGGGTGCGCGCGCCGTCGAATGGCACCTGGCCATCAATGGCAACCAATCGGGCCCCTTCGGCCTGGCCGCGCTGGTCACCCGGGTCCTCGGCGCCGATCGCAACGAAGAGATCTACGTCTGGAACGAACACCTCGACGGTTGGAAGGAGCCGAAGCTCATACCGGAGGTGGCGGCCGAGATGCGTGTGCGTGCCGCGGCGATGGAGCCTCCCTCCGTGCCGTCGCATCGCCGATCACCTACGTCCGGTGGGGCCTCGGGCGGCGGTGGCCTTCAGCAGCACGCGCCCGGGCGCAACGTCTCAGTGCCAGTGGCTCGTGGTGGGCGCAGCTCCGCCGCGGTCGCGGCGGTCGAGACGCCGGCGTTCGAGGGTGAGGGCGAAAAGACGCAGATCTCCGCACTCGACGCGTCCCTGATGATGGACCCCGCGCTGGCAGCGACGCGTCCTCAGCCGATGCTCGCCAAGGCATCTGGAGGCGCCAAGAATTTCGTTGCGACGCCGATTGGCCGCTCCGAGTCGGAGGGCGACAAGGTCACCACGGCGTCTCCGGCTCTGCCGTTGACGACCAATGGCAAGGGCGGCCGCAAGCCGTCGGCCGCGACCGGGCTCGAGTCGCTCGATTTCTCACCGTCCTTTCGGGCGCCAAGCCAGTCGGTCGACGTGCCGGCCGCCATAGCCGAGGCCAAGCCGGCGGCCGGGCCGGGCAACGGCGTCCCCGTCGCGGTGGTTGGCGGCTCGACCTCGATGCTGCTCTCGAAGGTCGGCGCCAAGGCCAGCCGGCCGCGCCATCCCGCGGTCAAATACGTGGTCATCGCAGGCCTCTTGGCGGGGCTCGTCGGTGTGATGATTTACGTCTCGATGACCAGCGGCGACAAAGCCAAACACGAGGTCAAGAGCGTCCCGATCGCGCCGCTTCCGAAGGAAGATCCCGAGGCCCTCGCGCGGGCCGAGGCCGAAAAATACTTCAAGAGCATGGTCGGTGAGAGCGGCCCCGCGACGGGCCCCGTGACCAAGACCGTCGGCCCGGCAGGGGGGGCCCGCCGCGCGCCGGCGCCCAAAGCCAAGGCCGCAGCGCCGGATCTGACCCCGCCATCGCTCGCGCCTCCGCCAGTGACTGGCACGGCCGGCGCTCCCGGTGGCGATCCCTCTCGCGTCACGCAGCGATTCGCTCCTGACGAACGCAAAGTCGCGGTGCCCAAGAAAGAGAAAGCTCGCTCGGGCGACTTCGACATGGGCAAGTTCATCGCGGTCTTCAAGCAGCCCGACCACTACGCGGCCATCAAGAGCTGCTACGAACGGGCGTTGAAGCGCGACGACAACCTCAAACTCGCGCGGCTCGACATCAACGTGCTCGTGGGCGAGACCGGCTCGGCCAAGGACGTGCGCGTCGACGCCCCCCCGGAGTTCAGCGCGGTCTCGAGCTGCATTCGCACCGCGGTCCGCCGCTGGCGTTTCCCGCCCGATGGCAAGGAATACGAAGCCGCCTTCCCGCTGATCCTTCAAGGCAAGACCGACTAGGTCGCGCAAGGCAAGACCGACTGATCCGACGCAGGCTTCGCGGCCCGCCGGGCGCCCAATCAGGGGCCGTCGCTTTCGGGAGAACTTGCCAGGGGGCTGCTAGACTGCGCGCCCCATGTCGACCCCCTTTTCGCACCCATATTCCGCGTTTCTCGACGCTGTCGAGAAGCCGACCCGTTACATCGGGGGCGAATACCAGCAAGTTCGCAAGGATCCCAGCACGGTGCAGAGCCGCGTCTGCCTGGCGTTCCCTGATACGTACGAGATCGGCATGTCCCACCTCGGGACGAAGATTCTCTACTCCGTTCTCAACAAGACCGACGGGATCGCCGCCGAGCGGGCCTTCGCCCCCTGGGCCGATATGGAGGGCGAGCTGCGCAAGCGCGAGCTGCCTCTGGTCACGCTCGAGAGCGCGACGCCGCTGCGGGATTTCGATGTGCTCGGCTTTTCGCTGCAGTACGAGCTGACGTACACCAACGTGCTCATGTTGCTCGAGCTGGGCGGCTTGCCCCTGCGAGCGGCCGACCGCGGCGACGAGGGACCCCTCGTGCTCGCCGGCGGCCCGACTGCCACGCACCCCGAGCCGCTGGCGCCGTTCATCGACGCCTTCTTCATCGGTGAAGCCGAAGAGGCGCTGCCCCCGCTCTGTCTCGAAGCCGCGCGGCTGCGGCGGGAGGGCGTGCCCCGACGCGAACGCCTGATCCAGCTGGCAGCGAAGTACCCCCTTTACGTTCCCGAGCTCTACGCCACGGAGATCGACGCCGACACCGGCTTCGTCGTGGTCGGCGCGCCGATCGATCCGCGCGTGCCTGCGCGCCCCAAGCGTGTCTGGGTCGCCGACATCAATCGCTTCCCGTTCCCCGACGATTCGCCCTTGCCCTACGCCGAGGCGATCTTCGATCGCATGGCGGTCGAGGTGGCGCGCGGCTGCACCGAGGGTTGCCGCTTCTGCCAGGCCGGTATGATCTACCGCCCCGTGCGCGAGCGCGATCCCGTGGCGGTCATCGACGCGCTGGTGGGCGGGGTCAAGAAGGGTGGTTACGACGAAACGTCGATCACGTCGCTGTCGACGGCCGACTACTCCTGCGTGACGCCGCTGGTGAAGGCCGCCATGGCGAAGCTGCGCGACGAAAAGGTGTCGCTGTCGGTCTCCTCGTTGCGCGCCTACGGGCTCAACGACGATCTGCTGGCCGACATGTCGACCATGAAGGCGCAGGGGTTGACCTTCGCGCCCGAGGCCGGCACGCAGCGCATGCGCGACGTGATCACGAAGAACGTGACCGAGGAAGACATCAGCCTCTCGGCCGAACGGGTCTTTGGGCGTGGCTTTCAGCGCATGAAGCTCTACTTCATGATCGGCCTTCCTACCGAGGAGGACGCCGACGTGCAGGGCATCGTCGAGACCGCCGCGAGGGTCAAGAACATCGGCAAGCGGCACTTTCGCGCTGCCGAGGTCACGGCGTCGGTCTCGACCCACGTACCCAAGCCGCACACGCCGTTCCAGTGGGCGGCGATGGACAGCGAGCCCGAGATCGAGCGCAAACAGGCGATCTTGGCCGAATCGGCGCGCAGCCTGCGCGTCGAGCTGAAGATGCACGAGAACTACCAGTCCCACCTCGAAGGGATTTTCTCGCGCGGCGATCGCGCGTGCGGCGATCTGCTGGAGGCGGCCTATCGCAAGGGCTGCCGCTTCGATGGCTGGGACGATGTCCTGCGCCCCGAGCTTTGGGACGAAGCGATGGTCGAGGCGCGCGCCGCGGGCCTGATACCCGAGCGATTCCTGGGCACCATCCCCGTGACGGCGCGGCTGCCTTGGGACCACATCGACATCGGTCTCGAGCCGGATTTTCTCGCCAAGGAGTATCGCAAGGCACTCAAGGATCGGCTCTCACCCCCGTGTGGCAAGCCGTTCAAGCAGCTGCTGCATCCCTCGAGCGTCGAGCAGGCCGAGGCCGAGCGCGCGCGCAAGCTGATCTGCTACGACTGCGGCGTCGCGTGCGATCTGACCGCGATGAAAGAGGAGCGCCTCTACTATTTGCGCCGGATGAATGCCTGGACGCCTCCCGCAGCGGCCGCGCCGGTCGCCCGGCCCAGGACAGCCGACGGCGGTGAAGCCCCGGTCTTCAAGAAGGGCTCGTCGCGTCCCATGACGGTCATCCGTCAGGGCGAGGGCGTGCGCTATCGCTTCCGCTACGGCAAGCTCGGCCGGCCGGTCTACCTCGGCCACCTCGATCTCATCCGCCACCTGCCGCGCATCTTTCGCCGTGCCGGGTTCGAGCTGTTTTACTCCGAGGGTTTCCACCCCAAGCCCGAGCTGTCGTTCGGACCTGCGCTCGGCCTCGGCATCCCCTCGCTGGGCGAGATCCTCGACGTGAAGATGGTGGGCGTACTGGATCCCGAGATCGTGCTGCGCGGCCTGCAGGCAGTCACCCTGGACGGCCTTGACTGGCTGGCGGCCGCTCGTCTCGAAGATTCGGACCGCGCGCTCGGCCGCGTGTTGTCGGCGGCTGACTACGCCGCGCTACTGCCCGCCGGCGTCTCGCCCGAAAGCGGTGTCTTGCGCTTTGCCACCGCGGAGCCGCTGTCGCTGGTGCGCCCGGGCGCCAGCGACAAGCGCAAGCAGATGCCAGGGCGCCGGATCGACGTTCGCCAGTCCCTGCAGGCGGTCGATCTGCCCGGCAGCGTGGCGGCGGGCAAGCTCGCGGCCGCGCTCGGCTGGCCGGCGGATCGCATCGTCACGTTCCGCGTAACCGTCTCGGCGCTGGGGAGCGCGCGCCCCTCGGAGGTCGTCGAAGCGCTCTTCGGGCCCGAGATCGCAGCGGATGCCAGCCTCGCGCGGCTCGGGCTGCGCGCGAACCTTCCCGCGGTCGAGGGGCAGGAGCTTGCGACCGGGAATGGTTTCGATCCGCTCGATCTCGAGGCCTTGCGCCGTCCGGTGGCGCGGGCGCCCAAGCGAAGCGAGAGCACCGCCAGCAACGTTCGTCCCGAGGGCGCCGCCCCCGCGGCGGACGCGCCGGCGTGATCGAGACGCAGTCACTCGGCAAACGATACGGGGCGCGCACGGCGCTGGCTGAGCTCACGCTGACGGTCGGCGCGGGCGAGGTCATGGGGTTTCTCGGGCCGAACGGCTCGGGCAAAACGACCACGATGCGTCTGCTGATGGGGCTCTTGCGCCCTTCGAGTGGCCGCGCCCTGATCAACGGCAAGGACTGTTTCGTCGATGCCGTCTCGCTCAAGCGCGACGTCGGTTACTTACCCGAGGAGCCCTTCCTCTACCCCTACTTGCGCGGCGACGAGGTGCTCGCTCTCGTGGCCGGCCTGCACGGGTTTCGGGGCGCCGAGCTCGCCCGCAGGGTCGACCGTGGCATCGAGCGTTTCGGTCTGCAGCCGGACGCCCGCCGCCACACCGTCAGCTATTCGCACGGGATGAAAAAGCGCCTCGCGCTCGCCGCGGCGACGCTGCACGACCCGACGGTGCTCATCCTCGACGAGCCGACCAACGGCCTCGACCCGCGCGGCGCGCGCGACATGCGCGAGATCGTGGCGGGCCTCGCCGCCGAGGGGCGTACTGTCTTTCTCTCCACGCACCTTCTCGAGACGGCCGCGCGGATTTGCCATCGCGTCGCCATCATCCAGACTGGGCGTCTGGTCGCGCTCGGCACTCCGGACGAGCTGCGGGCACGCCACAGCGCCGCGCCGGAGGCTTCGCTCGAAGATCTCTTCCTCGCGGTCACGGGGCCATGATCGCCGCACCGAGGCCGGCGGCCTCGGCCAGCCGACCGGCGCTGGGGGCAGGACGTCTGGCCTGCCTCCTGATCGGCCTGCGGTTGCGGACGCTGCGAGGACGCCTGCAGAGCGGACCGCGCGTGGCGGCCGCCCGGTTTGCCGCTCTTTTCGCCGTGATCCTCCCGATCGCCTACGTGGGGCTCTTCTCGGTGGCTCTTGCCGAGCTTGGGGCTCACGGCGGCCAGGTGGCGGAACACGCGGCACTGGCCCTGCTGGTCACCGGGATCTTGAGCGCAAGCCTGCTAGGCAAGGTGGCCGCCGCCGAGCTGGTCGTGGGGCGGGCGGGGGAGGTCGAACTGCTCTTGGCCTGTCCGGTATCGCTGCCTCGCCTGGTGGTGGCACGCGCCCTGTCCGGGATCGCCTCGGATCTCTTCGCCGCGCTGTTTCTGCTGCCGGTGCTCGCCGCCGCAGCGATCGCCTGGAATCTGGGAATCGTCGCGATCGCTGTCTCGGTGCTGATCTCGCTGGTCATGCAGCTGGCTGTGGCGGCGCTCGCCGAAGCGGGCCAGATCGCCATCGCGCACTTTCTGCCGCCGGCTCACCGACGTGGGGGCTTCGTTCTCGCGGCGCTCGGCTCGGCCGCAGCGCTGGCCGCCCTCTGGATGCTCGGCACCACCGTGCTGAGATCGCCCGAGCTGGCAACGGCCTTCGTGACCGAGCGCGCGGGGCTTTTGCAGCAGAGCCCAGGAGGCTGGGTCACGGCCCCTCTGCGCGCTCTTCGGGCTGGAGAGATCGCCCAAGCCGTTCTCACGCTGCTTGCGCTCACCGCCGGCTCCCTGGTCTCGCTTGTCCTCGCGGCCTTGGTTGCCAGGCTCGCCGCACGCCATGGCTGGGAGCAGACGCCTGCGCTGACCGAGGGCGCGGAGGCCCCATCGACCGCGCCGGTGGGTTCGTTTTCTCTGGTCGCCAAAGACTGGCGACTGCTGGTTCGCGATCGCGTGCGACTCGTCACCTTGGTGGCGCTGCCGCTGCTCTTCGTCGGGGTGCAGGCCTTTGGCAGCGCGGGGTTGGACTTCGCTACGGAGTCACCCGCCCGCATCGCGCTCGTCGCGTTCTCTCTGGCGGCCTATGCGGCGACCTTCGGTCCGCTGGTTCACCTCGAGGCCGAACGCAAGTCGTTCTGGCTCCTGCGCACAGTCCCGGTGTCGCTGGGAGCCATCCTGGCAAAGAAGGCGATCTTCTGGTCGGCGGTGCTCGGCGGCTTTGCTCTCGCGAGCTATCTCGCCCTGGTTGCGTCTCGCGAATTCTCCGACCCCGCCGAGATCGCGACGCAGGCCGCGCTCGTGCTCTTCGGCGCTGTCGTCGTGACCTGGCTGGCGATCGGCTTGGGCGCCTCGGAGGCGGACCTCTCGGACGATCAGCGCCCTGCCGTCGGCATCGGCACCGCGTACCTCTTCATGCTGGTGGCGGGGCTCTACAACCTGGTCCTGACCGAGGGCGGGCGTGGACGAGTCATGTCGCTCGCGTTGTTCGTGGTGGTGTCGGTCATCGCTTTTCTCAGCGGGGTTCGGCGCGCGCGCGATGCCTTCGATCCCGATGCCTTCGCGGGACGGCACCTGGCGCCGGTGGCCGGTGCTCTCGGCATGATCCTCTTGCACCTCGGCGGCCGTGCCGTGAGCCGCCTCTCGGAGATCGGCGGCAGCGTCGCGGCGGAATCCTTTGCGACGGTCTGGTTGATCATCATCGCGCTCTTCGCGTCGGTTCACCGCCTGCGCAATCGGCCGCCGACGCTCGGCTACGCTGTCAGCGGGATCTTCGCGATTGCCAACGTGGCTCTCCTGGCCGCGTGCATGGCCCTCACCCCGCAGAGCATCGCCACCACCGCGCTGGCGGTCGGCTCCATCCTCGTGGCCGAGCTACTCGCGCGCGGGATCGTGCAGGCGGGCCTCGATCGGGATCCGGCGGATGCCCCCCTCACGCGTTCCCGCTGGCGCCCCGGCGGCCTCGCGCTGGCCGCCGGGGCCGCGCTCATCGTCACGACCTCGCCGGATCCCTTCACGATCTCCACCGTCTTGTCGGCACTGCTGCCCGGGCTGGCGATGATGGCGACAGGACGGCTGGGAGCCTCGATCGCCGGGCGACTCGTCATCGCTCTCGGGGCTGCGTGGTGGACGCGCCCTTGACCCGGCGCCCTCACGGGGCGATCGGGCGACGGATGCAGTGGCCCGCCGGTGATCCCGAACAGATGCCGGCATGCTCGCAGTCGACATCCGAGGAACAGCGCTTGGGCGCGCAGAACGTGGCGGTCGCTGGCTCACTCGCCGGCACGGTGAAGCCGAACGGGCCACCGTCGCCCGCGCCGGCACACGCCAGCAGAGGATCGCTCCGGCAGCTGGACGCTCCCTCGCAACGGGGCAGACAGAGCCGCCGCCCGTCGTTGAAGGTGGCGCAGGTGGTCCGCTCCGGGCAGGGTGCGACGCTGCAGTCGACCGAGCAGATCCCTTGTGCGCCGAAGTCGACGCACCGGCCGCCCAGGCAGAGATCGTCTTGCGGGACACCGCCAGGTCCTCGACAATTCGAGCCGGTCTCGCCAGGGAAGGCGTAAAAGCAAGCGCGCTCCCAGCGCAAGGTGGCCCCAGCCACGGGAACGAGCCGGCACCGCTGCCCCTGGCCGCAGTTGCTGTCGTTGCTGCAGGCGCGCAGGCAGTGAGGCGCACGCCAGACCGGCGGCGCTGCGCTGGCGGGCAACCCGTAGCCGAGGCTGGCGCAGATCGAACCCGTCGCGCAGGGGGCGTTGGCGCACGACGAGGTGCAGATGCCGCGCGAGAAGGCCGCGGGACACTCGGCGCCCTGGCCGCAGAGACAGGCGAGATCGTCGGTGCATTGAACACCAACGTCACAGGCTCCGCCCGCGGGGTTCGTGACGACTTCGATGAAATCCTTTTTCACCGGCGAGGAGAGATTCGGCGCCGCCAGCAGCGTGACGCTGTACTTATCGGGAACAGCATAGGTGTGGGTCGGAAATGCCTCCGACGAGGTCAACCCGTCACCGAAATCCCACAGAAAGCGCGTGGCGCCCGCACCATTGATGGGCGCAAACGAGACAGTCAAGGGCGCAGGACCGCGGCAGGCGGGCTTGCTCCCGTCGAACTGGGGACAGCCGATGACGGTGAAGTCGAGCGTCTGCGGCTGCAAAGGGCCGTCGGTCGTCGCGGCATCGGAGGGCGAGGGCAGAGGTCCGCCTGCGTCGCCAGCGCCCCCAGGCGGATCCGACTTGCAAGCCGTCGTGCCCCAGAGCGATAGCGCCAGCGTCGCCAGCCCGGCGGCCCTACGAACGAGGGACGTGCACAGCCCGCGTGGCTTCATCCCGTCGCCTGCGGCCGCCCGCCCCATCGTCACGTCAGCCTCCCCTTCCACGTCAGGCTGCAGTTGCCGCCGGAGCGCCACCAGCGGCCGACGCTGCCTGCTTTTCGAGCTGCAAGGCGCGACGGCCCTCGAGCGCGAGGGCCACGATGATGGTGGTGAAGCCCGCCAGCAGAAGGGCGCTCTGCTGGGTGTAGCGCTCGTCGGTCCAGCCGGTCTGCAGCGTGAAGTATTGCCCGATCGACATGATCGCGATGACCGCGGTCACGAGACCGAACATGCGCTCTTCGCCCGGTTTGCCCGTCCCGATCACCGCCATCGGTAGCAAGAACACGAAGTGGCAATAGTAGTTGGAGGGGTAAAAGAAGAACGGCACCAACAGCAGCCCGAGCAGCGTCGTCTGGTAGAGCGGCCGCCGCGCGACACCCAGCATCAGCAGCAGAAATGCCGCCAGGTTCACCAGGTAAAAGAGCGGACGTAGCTGCGCGAAGTTCTTCACCTGCCGCTGATCCCAGTGCTCCCAGGCGTCGGTCACGCGCTGCCGGGACATACCGCGGGCGGTGTCGGCGGGCCGGTAAGCCAGCAGGTTGCGCAGCCCTACGTTGTTGGTGCTGGGGCCCACCGCGTGCATCTCGATCTTCTGGAACCAGGTGACCCAGGCGTCGCGGTAGCCGAAGACGCCCGACGTGATGACGAAGAGGCCGATGACCGCGACGGCCGCTCCGGCCACTCCGCGTAGGGTCTTGCCCTCGGCGGCGCGGAGCTCGGCCAGCTTTGGCAGCCGCCGGCGTCGATAGATCGCCTCGCCGATGTAAATACCGATCGGCACCAGCAGGAACAGGGCCGCCAGCGCCGGGAAGGCGCGAATCAGACCGCCATAGGCCAGCAGGAATCCACCCAGGAAAGGCCGATCCCGTTTCAGCGCGCACGCCCCCAATCCCAGCGCGACCAGCCAGTCTTGCCGCAGCGTCGAGCCCATCAGGTTCGAACCGAATTGGTAGAAGTCGGTCGCGCCGAAGAGGATCACCGTGTACAGCATCACGCGCACGCCGAACGTCCGCGCCAGCACCACGAAGAAGATGATCAGCAGCACCGGATCGATGAAGCCGGCTGCTCCCAGGGTCCATTCGTTGGCGGGTAGATCCCGATAGATGATCCAGGCCGCCAGCAGCCAGACCGGGGTCGCGTTGCCCCCGTGGTCCTGCATGCTGCCGAGGTAGTCGGGCCCCCCCATCGTGTCGATGAAGTACTTCATGTCGCGCTTGAACTCTTCCCAGCGCTCGGGGGAAAAGCGCGCCCGAATGTCGGGCAGCATCGGCGCGGCTTCCTTGCCGGTCATCATGTGATAGTCGGTCAGGCTCCGCAGGTTGGCGTCCTTGACCGATTCGGGATTGCCCTTGCCGACGAGGTCGACGTAAGCCGCGAGGCTGGCAAGGTAGACCCCGTCGAAGCGGAGCTCTTTGAAGTACTTCACCGTCGGGAAGTAGTTGCGCATGTCCCAGGTGTGGACGATCGAGAGACGCCCCTTGGTGACGTCGAGGAACTGCGCCGAACCGAAGTGGTAGTAACAGGCCAACGCGAGCAGGGCGAGCGCGGTCAGAGTCGAACGCGCTACCCGAGGATCGGGGCGCGCCGCCGGCGGGAAGAAGGTCTCCTTGACGACGATGACCCCGGCGAGGAGGGCGACCACCGCGCGCACGAGCGCTTCCTCGTCGGTGTTGGGAAACGGCCAGATGGAGGCGATATGCACCGCCGCGTTGACGGCAGCGGCGATGGGGACGAGGCCGAGAGCGGTGAGCCAGCGGGGAGATCCCTTGCGGTGAACAAGGAGGAACGCGCAACCCGAGATGGCCAGCCAGATCAGCGCATCCCGGGCGGGCTTGTGCAGGGGCACGCCTTCGTACCGGGCGATCGCCAGCTGCGGCCAGCTCGCCGGACAGTCGGCGAAGAGCGCCAGCTCGGTAACGGTGTAAAGGCCGTCGCCGCCGCTGGCTTGAAGGCGGACATAGCGTGCCTTGCCGTCGAACTGGCCATGGCGTGTCCGCATGCCCGGGCCGGGGGCCGCGCTTGCCGTCCACAGAGGGGCATAGCTCTGACCATCGAGCGAGCCCAAGAGCCGATAGATATCGTTGTTGTCACCTTGTACGAAGGCGCACCGCAAAGACTGTTCTTTGCCAAGGTCGAACGTAAGCTGGGATTGGGCCGACGCGATTCGGGTGGCGAGGTTGCTCAGCCAGAAGTCGCCTTCGAGCGCCACCTTGCCATCGGTCAACCGGCCGGCGTTCGTGATACCGACCGAGTCGGTGGCGCGCGCGTCGTTGAGCAGGTTTCCCGGGATGGGGGTTCCTGCCCCGCCACGGCAGCTACCGACCGAGATGGCGAGCGCGGCGAGAGCGATTGCGAGAGCCATTGCGTGAGCCATGACGAAGGAGGCGGGCCGGGCCGCGGCGGGCGGGCGGGCGGGCGGGCGGTGCATCCGGCGCATCTTAACGGCAGCCGGCCTCGGGCTCGAAACTTCCGGCGCACCCCCCCCAAGGTCTAGCGTTTGCGGGATCGCGGACCGCCTTCCCCGGTCCCGCTGGCCGTCGGCGCGCCCCAGCCACCGTCGCGATTCTTGTTACCTGTACTTGGACTGAAATCCGCGCCGCATACCCGCGGAAAGGGGCAGGCAGACGATCCGTGGGCGGTGTTGTGAGTTGGCACCGACATCGGCCCGGGCTAACATCGACAACCATTCGAAAGCCCCGCCTAGATGATCACGAAGGAGGAGGGTGGGTGACAGGGATCGGCAACGACTCGGACAGCAGGGACGGCGGCAATTCGGGCTTCGGTGCGCTCGGTCCGGCAGCCTTGCGCCTGCTTCTCGAAAAGACGCCCGTGGTGGTCTGGGCGGTCGATCGCGATCTTCGCCTGACTGCCACCGCCGGTGCCGGCCTCGTCGCCGTCGGGTTGCGACCCGGCGAGGGCGTCGGCTTTTCGCTCTACGAGTACCTCAGCCAGCGCGACGAGAGTTTCGCCCCGATCGCGGCTCACCTCACCGCCTTGCGGGGCGAATCGAGCGACTTCGAGCACGAGTGGAAAGGCCGTTTGATGGCCGTTCGGGTGCTGCCCATGACGTCGCCCGACGGACACGTGGTGGGCGCGCTGGGTGTCGCGCTCGACGTGACCGATCAGCGGGAAGCCGAACGTCTGGGACGACAGCGCGAGGCGATCGAGCGCGAGGTGAAGCGCCACGAAGGGCTCGCTCGGGCGCTACGTCCGCGGATCGGTGAGCTCGAGGATCTGCTCGCTTCCATCCAGACCTCCGCCGATCGCTTCCCCTCGGCCGTGGGCCCCGCCGCGGCCGAGATCGATCACGTGCGGCGTTCGGCCAACCGAGGCATCGACATCGTGAGAGCGATGGGTGAGGCGCTCGCCACCGGCTCCGAACGCGAAGCGCGGCCCGAAGCCGAAAGAAGCGGCGGCGAGACCATCCTGCTGGTCGATGACGAGCCGCAGGTTCGGGGCTTCGTCCGGCGCGCGCTCGAGGATCAAGGCTATCGCGTGCTCGAAGCCGGTTCAGTGGAAGAGGCGCTTTCGATCGGCGGCGCGTTCGAAGGCCGCATTCATCTGCTGCTCACCGACGTCGTCCTGCCCGGACAGAACGGGCCGCATTTGGCGGCTCGCCTGGCCCCGGTGCGACCCGAAATGCGAATTCTCTACATGACCGGCTACGCCGACGACGCCATCGTCGATCGCGGTGTGCTCTCGGCGGGTCAGGCGCTGCTCGTCAAGCCCTTCACGTCGCTCGGCCTCGCTCACGGCGTGAAAAAAGCGCTTCGGTCCTAGTGTCCCGATCGCCCAGGCTCAGGCTCCCGATACGTGCAGCAGGCAGACCTCGAGGTATCGCGCTTCGGGCCAGTCAGGGGGCGTCGGATAATCGGGGGGCAAGCCTCCGATCTCGAGTAGCGCCGCTCTCCGACCTCCTCGCTTGATCCCTTCGACCGCGTGGCTGAGTACCCCAGGCCCACGGCGTGGGTTGCCTGAGACCCAGAGAATGCCGCCTTCGCTCGGCAGCAGCTTGGTCGCGAGCGCGATGAGGTCCGGGTAGTCCTTCTTCATCGACCACTGCGAGGCCCTCGCCGCCGAGACGGTCGGGGGATCCATGATGATCATGTCGAAGGTGAGTCCGTCTTCGCGCGCGCGTTCGAAGAACCGGCGCGTGTCCGATGTCTCGAATCGATGCGCATCGGGGTCGAGCCCGGAGAGCCGGAAATTCTCTTTGGCCCAGGAGAGCACGCCGCCCGAGAGATCGACGCTGGTGACGTGGGTCGCGCCGGCTCGTGCCGCCGCCACCGAAAGCGCACCCGTGTAAGCGAACGTGTTGAGCACGCGACGGCCCTGCACGAATCGCCCGATGTTGCGGCGATGCTCGCGCATGTCGGTAAAGAGGCCGACGTTCAACGAACCGAGGGGGTGGATCTCGTAGGGAACGCCTAGCTCCTTGACCACGAGCTTGGCAGCCGGCGCCTCGCCGACGATCTCCTCCTTGGCCGAGCGATCCTGCGGATCTTTACCCCGCACCTTGATGACGGCGCCCCGGAAGGGCGCGATACCCTCGCCGCCGAGGGCGAGCGCCGCTTCGGCAATGAGACGTCCGATCGGGAGCAGGCCTTTGCTCTGGACCGACAGCACCAAGGTAGAACCGTAGACGTCCACGGTGATGCCGGACAGGCTGTCGCCGCTTTCGTTGATCAGGCGATAGGCTTCGTCGGGCGCCGCACCAAGACCGACCGCGCGTCGGATCGCCAGCGCTTCGGTTACGCGTCGGCGAAAGAACGCCGCATCGAAGGCTCGCACGTCCTGCCGGGAGTAGACGCGGACCACCCCGTTCTCGGGATCGGCGATGCCGCTGGCGACGACGCCGGCGCCTCGGTCGATCAGCCTGACGGGGCGCCCGGGCTCGAGCTCACGTTCGAGGGCCAGGTCCTCCAACTTCAGCTCTGGTGCGCCGGCCTCGAGACGGAGACGAGCGGTATCGGGAAGCGGAACGCCGAGAAGGGCCATGAAGGCGTGGGTGAATACCCCGGCTGTCGCGGTCGGTAAAGGGGCGGGGCGTCGGATCGCCTCGGCATCGTGCCGGCGGAACCCACCGGACCCAACTTGTCTACAAGTCAGAAACGCAAACAACGGGCGTGAAAGCCCTGAAAGAGGTGACGTGATGAATGACGAGATCAAAGGCAAGGTCGAAAACCTGAAGGGTCGCGCCAAGCAGGCCGTAGGGACCGTCTCCGGCGACAAGGAGCTCGAGGCGGAGGGCGCCGCCGAGCGCGGCAAGGGCGCCATTCAAGAGATGGCCGGCAAGGCCAAGCGCAAGCTCGAGGACGCTGCCGACTCGGTCAAGGACGCCCTCGGCAAGGATCGCGATACCCGGGACGAGGACGATCTTCCTCCCCCGGACCGGCAAGGCAACGCCTGAGGAAGCTTCGAAACGTGACTGAAACGAACTGAGACGAGTGGAGGGGACCATGGGAAAGACAGGCGACGAAAACACTGAGAAGACGGCCGAAAAGAAGGGCGCGATCGGCGCCGGGGCAGGGGCTCTGTCGGCCGGCGCGGCGGGTGCTGCACTCGGCACGGTCATCCCGGGCGTGGGAAACGTAGCGGGCGCGGTGATTGGCGGCATCGTGGGCGGCGTGGCGGGTGCCTTTGCTGGTAAGGCCATTGCCGACTCCATCGATCCCAAGGTCGAGGACGCCTACTGGCGCGAGAACTACTCGACGCGGCCCTACGCTTCGGACACTTCGTATGACGATCTGGGGCCTGCCTATCAATACGGATGGGAGACGCGCGGCCGGTACGATCGCGAGGCGCGCTTCGACGAGGCCGAGCCCGAACTGAACCGCGGCTGGGAAAAGGCGCGTGGCACTTCGCGACTCGGCTGGGACCGCGCCAAGGCAGCATCGCGGGATGCCTGGGATCGCATCGAGCGGGCCCTGCCGGGCGACGCCGATCGCGACGGGAAATGACCTGAGATGACCCGAGATCCCTCGGAGTCGGCGCAGTTGCGGTCTTTGGACGGTTCGCACCGTGTATGTTGGCTCCGAGGGACTTCCTTCCCATGCAGATCTTTTCTTGTTCGGCGTGTCGGCAGATTCTCTTTTTCGAAAGCGTCAGCTGCACGTCGTGTGGAAAGACGCTCGCGTTTCTCGCCGACCGCAGTCTGGTAAGTGCTGTCGAGCCCGTGCCCGGTGAAGGGCAGGTCATGCGAGCGCTGGTGCCGGTGGCAGGCGACGCTCGCTACCGCCTCTGTCGCAACTACAGCGAAAACGCGGTGTGCAACTGGGCCGTCCCGGTCGAGGACCCGAGCGAGTACTGCCGGGCCTGTCGGCTCAACAAGGTGATCCCGAACCTGAGCGAAGCCGGGGCTCTCGATGCCTGGCGACGTCTCGAGATCGCCAAGCGTCGCATGATCTACTCGCTGATCGAGCTCGGCTTGCCGGTCGTCAGCAAGGAGAGCGACCCCCGCGGCTTTTCGTTCTCTTTTCTGCGCGACTGGGCCGACGCAAAGGTCTTCACCGGCCACAGCGATGGGGAGATCACCATCAATATCGCGGAGGCCGATGATCCGTTCCGCGAGCGGACGCGGGTCACGCTGGGCGAGACCTATCGCACGCTACTTGGCCACTTCCGCCACGAGATCGGACACTACTACTGGGACCGTCTGGTGCGGGGGACGCCTCGACACGACGCCTTTCGCGATCTTTTTGGCGATGAGCGAGAAGACTACGCCGAGGCGCAAAAGCGTCATTACGGCGCCGGCGCGACGGCCGCGTGGCAGAACGGTTTCGTCAGCGCCTACGCATCGATGCACCCCTGGGAGGATTGGGCGGAAACCTGGGCGCACTACCTGCACATGGTCGATACGCTCGACACGGCGCGATCGTATGGTCTGTCGCTGCGTGCCTCACCGCCGGACGGCTCGTTCGCGCCGGTGCGGGTCAGGACCCGTCGAATCGACGTGCATTCGTTTGAAGATTTGATGGAGGGTTGGGTGCCGCTGTCGCTGGCACTCAACAGCCTCAACCGAAGTATGGGCACGCCGGATCCATACCCCTTCGTGGTCTCTGACTCGGCGACTACGAAGCTCCGCTTCGTTCACGACGTCATCGCAGACGCCGCCTACGCGGAATCCGCCCTGGCCGTCTGACGAGCGGTCAAAAAGGCGCGGGGCCGATGCGCTCACCACGCATCGACCCCGCTTGCACACGAGCTGTTGCCGACGTCAGACGATCGGCTGTTGCAGCTCGCTGGGAATTTCATTGCGAGGGTCGTTGCCTTCGAGATCCTCTTGCAGGAGAGCCATCTCCTGCGCAAGCGACAACTGCTCCTCCCGAGGCAGCAGCTTTTTCGCCGCGGGGAAAAGGTCGTCCTCTTCCTCCTCCACGTGATGTTCGACCTGCTCCTCCAGGACCTTCATGTTGGCGTCGAAGAGCTCGTCCTGTGGTTCGGTCGCGAGTAGGTCAGCGAGTAGCCGCTTGATGCTGGTGTGCTCGACGAAAGCCTCGAGCACCATATCGTCGGTCTTCTTGGTACGCATGGCGGGATAGAAGATCTCTTCTTCCAGCTTGGTGTGGATCGCGAGCTTGTCGGCCAGGGTCTCGAAGAGCTCCTTCTTCTCGGCCGGATCTTCCGAATCGCTGATTGCCTCGAACAATTCTTCGACTTCTCGATGCTGAGCTTCGAGAAGGTCGGTGGCTGTAATCTTGTCGGCGTCGACTTCTTTCATGGGGTGGGTCCTCCGTGCATCTCCGTGAAGCAACGTCGGTGCCACCAGACAAACGGGGTCATTCCGCGAAAAAGCCGCGTCTTTCTCGGGTTTTTTCCGCGGCGTGGTCCGTCGAGGCTCTCTGCCCGTAACGTGCCGCGGGCGACTGTTACATCGAGCGAATGGCCGTCATTCGCACTTTCCTGGATGCACTCAGGGGGAGCCTTGGTTGCGCGGCCGTAAACGAGCATCACATTCCCGGAAACTCTTAGAAACGGGAGGGACATGATGCGTAGATCGTTGGTCGGAAGTCTGTTGGTTGGTGGAATGGTTGCTTTCGGTCCTGTGGCCTTGGCGGCCGAAGGTATCGATGGACGGCTCGAAGAGCGGATCGAAAAGAGCTTCGACAAAGTCGAGGCGTTCGATCATCTCGATGTGGATGTCGCCGACGGCGTGCTCACCCTGAGAGGTGAAGTCTCGTCAGCAGCCGAAAAGGCGCGCGCCGAGAAGCTCGCCCGAACGGCGGGTGCCAAGACAGTGGTGAATCAACTCGAGGTCGACGCCGACAAGGCGGTGGCTCGGATCAAGGAGGCAGCCCAGGCCAAGAAGGACCGCATAGATGAGCGGGCGGAAAAGGCCAAAGACGCCGTCGACCGTCAGGCCGAGGTGACGGCCGAGCGAACCGAAAAGAAGCTCGACAAGGCGAACAACAAGGTCAACGCGGAAGTTCGCGAAGCCAAGAATGAGGTTCGCAATAACGACACCCGTCCAGTCGCCACCGCCCCGGCGCACAAGGAGGTCTTCGATCCGTTGGTTACGGCCAAGGTGAAGACGCGGATCATCAAGGACGACCTTCTCGACAAGAGCGACATCAACGTCGACTCGGACAAGGACGGCCTGGTGACGCTCAAGGGTACGGTTCCCTCGGAAGCGGCCCGAGTGCGCGCACTCGAACTGGCCCGCACGACCGAGGGCGTTCGTAAGGTGGTCGACGCTCTCGCCGTGAAGGCGCCGGTCGTCAAGTAACGCTCTCTCTGGATCGCCAGAGCTGCCCAAGGGAGGGCGCAGGGAACCGAGGTTCTCCGCGCCCTCCCTCTTTTTCTTTCGGACGACGACCATCCATCGTCAGGCTGCCTATCTTCTCAGCGATGTCGCCGCCCGATCCCTCCGAGCCCCTCGCCACCGTCATAGCTGCCCAGGCGGCCGGAGCGGCGATCTACTACGTCCTGCTGGTTCTCGTGTTCCGTTTGGCGGGCAAGCGCCTCGCTGGCCAGACCACGACCTTCGATCTGATCGTGCTCATAGGTCTCGGGGTAGCGCTGCAGAATGCGGCCCTGCGGCCCGGTCGCGTCACCGCGCTCACCTTCGTGGTGACCGTCTTCGTGATGCACGTGCTCTTCTCGCAGCTCTGCGCTCGGTCGTGGAAGGCGCGTGCCCTCTTGCGGGGTCTGCCCCGCCCTCTGGTGGAGAATGGAAAAGTCAGCGAAAGAGCCCTCATCGACGAGCGTCTGACGCTCGATGAGTTGCTGGCGGGGCTACGGAAGGCGGGCTTCGAGAGTCCCGCTGACGTACGCATCGCCATCCTCGAGGAGACAGGGCACATCAGCGCCGTGGGCCGGTAAAATCGCGAGGGCCGCCCGCAGACAGCGCTGCGAACGGCCCTCGACTCGTGCCAATCGTCTACCGATTGAAAGGCTCAGGGATGTGCGTGCGATCTCGCGACCACTCATGTCGCTGAGAATTCTCAGCGAGGAGCCGTGGCGGGTGCCGCCGTGGGCGGCGTCGCAGGAACCGAAGGGGGCGTGGCCGTGGACGGGGGCAATGGAATCGTAGCTCCCGGCGGTGCGCTGACGGTGGAGGGCCGCGTCGGCGCCGTCGAGCCGGCCGGCGGCTGGCCCGGCGAGCGTGCTTGGGCGGTCCCCGGATCCGCCGTGCCGACAGGCGAGGGCGTTAGGCCAGACGGGCCCGCGGTGGTGCCCGGACTGGTCGAAGGCACTGTCGTGCTGGCCGGCGTGAGCGCTCCTGGGGCCGGCTCCGATGCGGGGGTAGGCGAGATCTTGTCGCGCGCGAGCGACCCCGAGTCGGTGGGCAGGGTCACCTTGGCCATGGCGGCCTGCGGGATGACGATCTCCACACGCCGATTG
>JANNNO010000468.1:0-5107 GCA_031398585.1 Myxococcales bacterium
CCTGCATCAGCTGCTTGAACATGACGCGGTTCTGGCACATCTCGCCGGTGGCCACTTTGATGGGCGCGATCGCGCGTGCGATGCTCGCGTGCCCCAGAACGTCGTCCGGCGAGGTCGGCTCTTCGATGAAAACCGGCTTGAACTCGGCCAGCTGTTTCATCCAGCTGATCGCCTCGTTGACCCCCCAAACCTGGTTCGCGTCGACCATCAAGCGGCGATCCCAGCCGATCTCCTCGCGGATGATGCGGCAGCGACGGATGTCGTCCTCGAGGCTACGGCCGACCTTGATCTTGAAGTGCTGCCAGCCGCGCGCGGTCAGCTCGCGACAGAGCCGACGGAGCTTGTCGTCGGGGTATCCAAGCCAGCCTGCCGAGGTGGTGTAAGTCGGGTAGCCGTCGCGCTCCATCTCGGCGATGCGAGCCGCGCGGGTCGGCGCCCACTTGCGCAGGATCTCGGTCGCCTCGGCGGGCGTGAGCGCGTCCTCGATGTAGCGAAAGTCGATGGTCTTGACGATCTCCTCGGGGGACATGTCACAGACCAGCTTCCAGACCGGCTTGCCCTCGCTCTTGGCCCAGAGATCCCACACCGCGTTCACGACCGCGGCGGTGGCCAGGTGGATGACGCCCTTTTCGGGGCCGACCCAGCGGAGCTGCGAATCACCGGTGATCATGCGCCAGAAGGCACCCATGTTCTCGGTGAACGACGCCAACGACTTGCCGACCACCAGTGGCCTCAACGCCTTGATGGCGGCGACGCAGAGATCGTTGCCCCGGCCAATGGTGAACGTCATGCCGTTGCCTTCGAGCCCGTCCGTGTTCGTCCGCAAAGTGACGTAGGCGGCGGAATAGTCGGGGTCGGGGTTCATGGCGTCGGACCCGTCGAGCGAGCGAGAGGTAGGAAAGCGGATGTCGCGGGCGACGAGGTCGGTGATGATGGTCGTGCTCATGGAGGCGCGCATGTTACGCCAAACCGCGGCCCCGTCAGCAGCGGGCGCGCGCGATGAGGCCAGGTTTGGGGGGGGACCGGGACGTCGCGTGACGGCGGTAACGGCCAGGCAGGACGTCGCGGCGCTCCGTTCGAATCGTGAAGCGGAACCCGCGGAGGGCTCTTGACCGCCGCGGACGAGTGGTTACTTCACCACTGTCGCTGAGACGCCCGGGCAGGTTGGCGAGAAGACGTCGACCACGACCGCCGCGGGCCGCCGCCGGCCCCGCTGGAGCCGCGCGACGCGAGTCAGGCGACGCGAGCAGGGTCACGCCGCCGCAGGTCCATCTGCGTGCCGGCTTTTTCAATACGAGTCGAATCAGGAGGAATGACATGTTCGGGTACTACTCGGATCTGGAGCGGACGTTTTCCACGGTCGATGAGCTGCGCCGACGCATGGAGCACATGTTCGGAGACGTGAGCCCGGGCGCTCTCGCCACCGACACAAACTACCCGCGCACGAGCGTCTACGACACCGGTAGCGCGCTGGTGCTGGTGGCGGACCTTCCCGGAGTGAGGGACGCGGACATCGACCTCACCCTCAAGCAGGATGTGCTCACCCTCACCGGCGAGCGTAAGGTGGTAGCGCCCGAAGGTCACGTCGTGCATCGACAGGAGCGGCGAGGCGCGCGCTTCTCACGCAGCTTCACCCTCCCCTGCAAGATCGACGGCGAGGCGCTGAGCGCAGAGCTCAAGGACGGCGTGCTCACGGTGACGCTGCCCAAGGCGCCCGAGGCGCAGGTCAAGAAGATCGCAGTCAAGGCTGGTTGACGTTGGTGCGGGGCGCGTCGGCAGGCGCGCGCATCGATGACGACGATTCTCCAAGGAGGCAATGATCATGGGTACGGCAATCGAGACGAAGCATCAGAGCATCCAGAACGGCGACAACCCGACGCTTCACCGGCGGGTCGCGAACGAAATCCGCCCGACCAGCGCTCCGCCGGTCGACGTGTACGAGAACGACGACGAGATCCTCGTGGTCGCCGACATGCCGGGCGCGCGGGCCGATTCGGTCAACATCAAGCTCGAGAAGGAAGAGCTCTTCATCTCGGCGAATCGCGAGACCGACGTCGAAGGGCCCCTGCTCTTCGGCGGGCGGCGCGACTGCGAATACCGGCGGACCTTCCTGGTCCCCCGCGGAATCGACCCGGCGCAGATCAGTGCCGAGATGAGCCAGGGCGTTCTGAAAGTGCATATGCCGAAGTCGGCGGCGTCGAAGCCGCGAACGATCGCGGTCAAGAGCCACAACTAGCGGTGAAGGCAGCCCGCGCCGCGGGAGGGGGGACCTCTCGCCGGCGTGGGCTCGATCGGCCTCGGGGTCGGGTATCTGCGGTGATGCGCGGACCCTCACCCGCCGACCTTCGGTCGTCGACCTCTCCCAGAGGGCGAGGTCCGGAGCGGATGGTCGGAGGCGATAGAGCGTCGGAAGCTGGGTGCCGGGGCGGTGCCGGCGTGGTTGCTGTTGGCGGGGGGGGACGGTACGCTCGCGCGGGATGGACAAGAAGTTCCTCGTCGAGCAGCTGGCAGAGCGATTGCGCGAGACCGCTGAGGTCGCGCGTAAGGCGGGCCAGGCTGCTGCCGTGGAAGCTCGCGACGGGGCGACGCCCGCGGAAAAACGCGAGGATGCACGCGTGGCTCTCGAACAGGGGAGCCTTGCCCGCGGTCAGATCGAGCGAGCGGCGCGCGTCGCAGCTGAGCTCACGACGCTCGATGTTTTCCATCCGCAACGTCTGCCGCCTGCAGCCGCCATTCAACTTGGCGCCGTGGTCGAGGTCGAGGTCGAGACCGACGACGGTGGTGTCCAAGGTCGCACGTTTTTCCTCGCGCCCGTGGGTGCGGGAGTCGAGTTGACCGGCCCCGGCGGCGACGGCTTTCTCTCCGTCGTGACGCCGCAATCTCCGATCGGACGCGCCGTGATTGGCAAGAAAGTCGGCGAGACCGTCGAGGTGACGGTACAAAAGGAAGTGCGCGAGTGGAAGATCACCTACGTGGGATGACGATGACCGATGCCCCCACGCCGGCAGCCGGCGCAATTCGGACTCACCAGGGATCCTGTCACTGCGGCCGCGTGCGCTTCACCGTGACGTCGAGCTTGGATCGCGTCACACGCTGCAACTGTTCGATCTGCGGGATGAAGGGATTCTTGCACCTCATCGTGGCGCCGGAGCACTTCCGCCTGATGTCGGGGAACGACGACCTCACGACCTACCAATTCGGCACGCGCGTCGCCAAGCACACCTTCTGCCGCCACTGCGGCGTGCATCCGTTCTACGTACCTCGATCCGATCCCGACAAGATCGACGTCAATGTGAACTGCCTCGAGGGCATCGATGTCGCCGCCTTGCCGGTGGTGGAGGACTTCGACGGACGCAACTGGGAGCGCTCGATCGCTGACTGGGCCCCCCGCGGCTGATCGTTACGCCTCGAAATGCGGGTCTCCGCGCCGTGGTCGCAGCCCGGCATAGCGATGCATTGACGATGCATGGCGGGCAGGCCTAATTTCGCCGGGATGTCGGCACCGAGACGATCGCGCGCGCAAGAAGCTGGGCCTCGGTGCCAGCCGTCGGCGCGCCTCGCGGCCATCGTCATCGGTCTCGCCACCGCTCTGAGCGCAGTCGCGGCCTGCGACACCTCGGATCCGCGCGGCTACCGTCGCCGCGGCAAGCTCGATATGGAGATGAGCCCCGCGCTGGTCGGTGGCTGGGGCATGCGCAACGCCAGCGCCGGTCTCGCCTGGGAGTTCTTCGACGACGGCACTTACCAGCAGATCCTGTACGGTCTGCAAGAGAGCACCAAGAGCGTGCGCTTCCAGATCAGCTGGAAGGGAACCTGGAGCAACACGCGCAATGGTCAGCTGACGATCACCATCGACGAATCGACCTGCCGGACCGACAAGCGCGGTCGCCTGGGATACAACTATCGAATCAACGGCGATGATCTCGTGTTGAGCCTCGGTGACACGCCCGATCGGATCTTCCTCCGCGACAACCTCGCCGACTTCGAGGGATACACCAAGAGGCTCGGTTGCTTGGGGAATGACGGCTCCTGGACCGATCAGGAGTTGGCGCCGCTGCCCTCGCCGTTGTGAGCCCGAGCCGGCACGCGGTCTCGTGCACCGAGTCGTGGCCACGGAAGCGCGACTGAAAGATGCATGCCCGGTCTGTGGCATGGTGCGGGCCGGAGGACGCCATGCCGACCCGCTCGTCAGCTGTTTTCACGCCCCCGCTTGCCACGACTCTCAGCCTCTTCGCTCTCGTCGTGGCGCTCGCCGGCTGCTCTCCGCAGTGGAAGAGCGGCGAGACTCGCTGCTCGCGCATGGGGACCTGTCCGTCAGGCTTCACCTGTTCCGCCGGGCTCTGTATCAGCGGGCCGGCGCCCGAGCGTCCCACCGAGCCCTCTAACGAACCCAACGGGCCCATCGGCACCATCGACGATCCGAACACGCTTCCGGGTACCGCCGGCATCAACGGCACCGCTGGCATGACCGGCATCGCCGGTGCCAACGGCACCGCGGGTGAAAGCGGAGCCGGTGGCGCCGGGGGCGCGGGCCAAGGTGGCATGGGCGGTGGGGCTGGCATGGGCGGTATCGCCGGCAACCCGGGAGCTGGCGGTCAGGCGGGGCAAGCCGGCATGGGCGGCCAAGCCGGCATGGGCGGCATGGGCGGTAACGGTGGCGCTGGCGGCATGGACGCCGGCAGCCTTGGGGGCAATGGCGGCGGCGGTGCGGGCGGCACTCCCGGCGCTTCCTGTCGCGACCCCAAATATCCTCAGCTCTGTCCGGCCAAGCCCGGGGTTCCGGCGGTCTGCGCCACCCAGGACGGCGACTGCTCGACGCTCACCCGCTGCGGCGAACGGTCCGTGGTCTGCGGCAAAGGCGAGATCGTCAATTGCCAGTACCTCAACAAGTGCGGCCCGGCGGGCATGAGCTGCACCGATGCGATGTTCCCGAAGTACTGCCCCGCCGCCAACGGTGCCGGTCCCGGCTGCTGGACGATGAACACCGATTGCGCAGCCGTTGGTGTTTGCAACGAACGACTCATCGGCTGCCGTGCGGGCTACAAACTCGACTGCCGCTATCCGCAGTCGGCCTGCGTCCCCATCGACGACAAGTGCCCCGACACTG
>JANNNO010000541.1:0-4971 GCA_031398585.1 Myxococcales bacterium
GTGGTCGTCGCGGCAGGGGCCGTCGCCGGCTCAGCTGTCTTTTTGGGGTAGTTGAAGAAGCTCTCGACGTTGTCGCGGGTGGCGCTGACCCCCAGCTTCACGAACTCGTCGAGCAGGGCGTAGTTCAGGGCGCCATCGCCGGCGATGAAGATCTGCTCGAGAGCTCCGGGCGAGAGATCTTGCCCGAGCCAGGTGCGTACGTGCGCCAGGCGCTCGGGATGGCCCGCTGGTGGTAGCCGGCCAATCTCGATCGTGCCGAGCTCGGGCGGCAGCCGCTCGCGCACGAAGGCTTCGGAGAGGAAAGCCGCCGGGTCCGCCCGCAACCAGACGAACCGCGTGCGCGCTCGCTGGGTGGCAAAGCGCTGCGCCCGCACGAGACCAAGCGTCGCCGTGATCCCGGTGTCGGTTGCCAGGACCAGGCTCCGCCCCGTGACGTCTGCCGGCACCATCTTGCCCCACGGCCCGCTGAACTTGATCTCGTCGCCGACCGACAGCGCGTGCAGGTAGCCCGATCCCGGGCCGCCGGGCAGTCGCTGGCTCGCCAGCGTGAACGTCGCCGCATCGCTGTCAGCGCTGAGCAGCGAATAGGCGCGTTTGACCGCCTTGCCCGATGGGGCGACGAGGCCCGTGTCGACGATGAGATACTGCCCGCCGACGAACAGCAACGGATCGTCGGGCCGCGTGGCGAAGGTCAGCACGCGGGCTTCGGGCGCGATGGCTTCGACGTGCACGAGCGTGGCGAAACGAGGCGTTGCCATCAGTCCGCCGGGTAGATCTCGTGCACGAAGTCGTGCATCTCGTCGAGGTGGGCGTAGAACTGGGTGAGGCCCGCGATCTGCCCGCCGAGGTCGAGCTCGACCTTCTTGGTTAGCACCATCAGCGTGCGGTAGTAGGGCAGCTTCGGGTCGTCGGCCTTCATGCCCGCCACCTTGACGCCCAGGTCCGAGAGCGCCGCCTGATAGAGGCGCTGCAGCTGGTTGAGGTTACCGGTCTGGCAGAGCGATCGGATGGGGCCCGGTTTCTCGGCGCCGTCGCCGAGCTCGGCCAGCTCGTGCTGCCGTTCCGCCTCGTCCTCGATACCGATCACCCGC
The DNA here is from genome assembly GCA_031398585.1 of Myxococcales bacterium. Classification (GTDB taxonomy): domain Bacteria; phylum Myxococcota_A; class Polyangia; order Fen-1088; family Fen-1088; genus JANNNO01. The sequence continues at coordinate 1,092 of JANNNO010000541.1, forward strand.
ATGAGGCCAAGGCGAAGCGCTGCGATTTCATGACATGCCATCGGTTGCGTCCTTTCTGAGTCGTCACTGCATGATGTTGTCGACCAGGTGGGCGACCAGGCGATCGCCGACCAGGTGTTCTCTGACCAGCGCCTCGGCGTCGCCGGGCTTCACGCCGCGGTACCAAATGCCGTCGGGATAGACGACGACCGTCGGGCCTTCGCCACAACGGCCCATACACGAGGTGCGCGTGATGCGGATGTCCCGCGTGCATTTGGCGTCACGCAGCTGCTGGCGCAGGCCCTCGATGAGCGCGATGCTGCCGCGATCGGCGCAGTCGGCGTTGCCGCAGACGAGCACGTGTTTGACCAGCGCGCGGTGGGCGTGCGGGTGTGGCGCTGCCTGGCTGTGCGTGAAGCCGTGGCGGATGCTGTAGAGCAGTGCCTTCATGCCGCCCACGGCCTTGACCACGCCGGCCACGGGCGCGCGGTACTGGCAGGTGTCACAGGGCAGGGCGCCTTGCCCAGCGCAGGCCGCGGCGATGCGCTCGTCGACCACCTGGAGCAGGCGCGCATCGGGACCGAGCGGCGCCGCGATGGCGGCGCGGACCCACGGGTACTGCGCGGAGAAGTCGGCCGTCTGCGCCCGCAACTTGTCAGCCAGGCGACCGTCGAACAGGAAGTAGGGAATGACGACGACGCGTTCGGGGCGCAGCCGGCCCACCAGCTCCAGGGTTTCGGGCAGCGAGGGAGCCGCGATGCCGATGAAGCAGGGCAAGACCGCGCGCAACCCACGGCCTTCGCCGAAAAGACGAGTCAGCTTGTAGAACTCGCCGTTGGCGTCGGGATCGCTCGAACCGCGGCCGACCACGACGGCCAGCGTGCGCGTCGCCCCCTCCTTGTCGAGCGGCGTGGCGGCCGCTGCCCGGTCAAAAGCGATCTCGAGCAGCGCCCGGTGCACGCCCAGCTCGCGCGCGGCGATGAATTCCGTGTTGGGAGACGCCAGGCGCGCACGGGCGATGGCGATGGGGATGTCGTTTTTGGTGTGGCCGACGAGGAAGAGGAAGAACGGCACCACGATGATGCGCGCGTGGTCCTGGGCCAGTTGCGCCAGCGCCTCGTCGACCGACGGTTGGGCGAGCTCGACGTAGGCGTGCGCCACAGTGGTTGCCGGCTCACGGGCTGAGAGAAGATCCGCGTACGCGGCGACGAAGCTCTCGAAACCGTCATTGGCGCGCGCTTCACGACTGCCGTGGCCAACGATCAGGATGGCGGTGCGACCCGGTGTGGGATCGCGGCCACGGAGTTGCACTTCGGGTTCTTCCGTCACGACGCCCTTGCCGTGGTCAGTCGCGCAACCGGAGGGCTGACGAATGGCAGACCAAACCCCCTGGCCAGATGCGCGGGCGTGAGCACGTCCTCGGCACGGCCGTTGGCGACGACGCAGCCGTGCGCCAGCAACAGCACGCGATCCGCCGCGGCCGCGGCCTCCAGATCGTGAGTGGCCAGCACGACAGCCACCTCGCCATGAAGGTCGTCCATGAGCGCGGCGAAGCGGGCGCGCTGCCCGGGATCAAGGTGGTTGGTCGGCTCGTCGAGCAGCAGGAGGGAGGGGCCGGCGACCAGTGCACGTGCGATGGCCGCGCGCTGGGCTTCGCCGCCCGAAAGCGTCGGCAAGGGCCGTTCGGCCAGCTGTGCGAGGCCGACGTGTTCCAACATCGCCGTGACCCGCGCGGCCTCGTCGACGCGAGCGGGGCGATCGAGCGCCAGGCCGAGCGTGACGAGCTCGCGCACCGTGAAAGGCGGTCGCGCCTCGGTCTGAAAGAGCACGCCGACGCTCAACACCCGCGCGGCTCCGGTTGGCAGCGGGCCGCCACTCCAGTCGAGCGTGCCCGCCAGGGGAGCCTCGAGGCCGGCCAGCACGCGCAACAACGTCGTCTTGCCGCCGCCATTGGGGCCGACGAGGGCGATGCGTTCGCCCCGGGCGACGTCCAGATCGACGCCGGATACGACGGTGCGTCCCCCGCGTCCGACCGACAGCGCACGGGCGGTCAGGATGCTGCCCATGGCGTCCTCCTGCCGAGCAACCAGAGAAAGAACGGTCCGCCGACAGCCGCGGTGAGAAGACCGACCGGGATCTCGCGGGGCGAAAAGGCGGTGCGCGCCACGACGTCGGAGCCGACCAGCAAGGTCGCGCCGAACAGCGCTGCCGCTGGCACCAGATGCTGGTGCCGTGCCCCCACCAGCTGTCGCGCCACGTGGGGCGCCACCAGCCCGACGAAACCGATGAGACCGGCGATCGCGACCGCGCTGGCGGTGAGCAGGACCGCGGTGACGATGAGCAGCCGGCGCAGTCCCCGGACGTCGACTCCCAGGCTGGCGGCGGTGTCATCGCCGAGCAACAGGCGATCCATGCGTTCGGCCCGCGTGCCCAGGATGACGAGTGCCGATGCCAGCAACAGCGTGGGCAGCACGGCCATCCAGGGCGAGGGCGCGCCAAAGCCACCGAACAGCCAGAACGTTGTCGACCGCAAGAGTCTTTCCGCCGGCGCCAGGACCAGCACGAGCCCTGTGGCGCTGGTCAAGACCGCACCCACCGCGAAGCCCGCCAAGACGAGGTGGCTGGGATCGTGCCCGCGCCGCCCGCCCAGGGCACGCACCAGGGCCATCGCAAGCCCGGCACCGATCGCTGCCGCGGGGCCCGGCGACAGGTTCGGCCAGAGCGCCAGTGAGACCACCGCCCCGGCCGAAGCGCCGCCTGCCAGACCGAGCACGTAGGGATCCGCCAGATCGTTCTGCAGCACCGTCTGCATGGCGACGCCGGCCACCGCCAGTGAGGCGCCGATGATCGCGGAGAGCAGCACCCGTGGCGCCCGCAGCACAGCCACGATCTCGTCGGCAGCGAAGAGATCGGCAAGCGCGCCCGCCCGCCACCCGGCAGCGCCGGCATGGAGCGCGACGATGGCGATGGCGAGCAGCGCCACCGAAAGGCCTGCGATCACGACTGGCGGGCGCTTCATCCGCCACCTCCTCGGGCCGTCGTCGTCGTCGTACCCTCCACTCGCTGCGTACCCGATCCAGATACCGCTGCCGCGGGCCGAACGGCTTGCACCGCTGCCCGCAGCCGTACCAGGCCCTCGACGCTGCGCAGTCCCCCCAGCGCCTCGCCAAGAGGCATCACCACGACGGGGATTTTCGCCAGCGATGGGATCGCGGCCAGGCGCGCGCGTTTGCCGGCGGCATCGCTCTGCCCCTCGAAGTCGTAGTCGTTGACGACGATCAGCTCGGGCCTGCGAGCCAATAGCTCTTCCCAGGAGATCTTGGTCCAGGCCACGTCGAGCCCTGCGAAGACGTTGACCGCACCAGCGCGTCGCAAGAGATCCGAAAGCACCGCCCGCCCCCCGGCCGTGAAGGCCGGATCGCAGCAGTCGTAGACGAAAGTACGCAGCGGAGTACGCAACGGAGTACGCAGCGGTGCCCCCGCGACGTCCGTTGCCGCGAGCTTCGATGCTTCCCCCACGCGGGTGCGGAGGCGGGCCAGCAATGGCGCCGCCGCCTCGCTACGTCCGATCCGCCGCGCAATCTGCTCGACGAGAGCGAATGTGTCGTCCAGCGTGCGCGGCTCTCCCAGCCAGACGTCGACGCCGCGATCACGCAGAAGACTCACCAGCTCGGGTGAACGTTCCCCCACCACCGCCATGCCGAGCACGACGTCGGGTCGGCTGGCGACGATCGACTCGGTGCCCGCGACCAGCGGCACGCCCTTGACGGCATCCCGCACCGAACGCGGCTGATCCACAGGGCCCATCACGCCGACCAGACGATCCACGCCTCCCAGGGCGACGACGATCTCGGTGGTCACGTCATGCAGGCTGACCACGCGCGGCCGCGTCGCCTCGCGC
>JANNNO010000594.1:0-2213 GCA_031398585.1 Myxococcales bacterium
TCGCCGCCGCGCCGTTGCGATGTCGTTGGCGTAGATCTCGAGCGCCCGTGAGCGCTCGCCGTAGCCGCGGCCGAGGCGCTGCCGCGGCACCGGCAGATCCGGTAGGCTCTCGATGAAGGGTCGGACCTCGGCTTCGCAGCCCGGCCAGGCATCCGCGTACGGAACGGCCTGCCCGTCGTGCAATACGTGTCCCCGGGCGCCGCCGCCGGTTCGCGCGAAGGTCGTGCAGAACTTGAGCAGATTGGCGAGCTGGACGATGCCGTAGCGATCGTTGCGTCGCCAATGGCCATCGGGATCGCGCCAGCCGCCCCAGGGGTCGACCAGCGACAGATCGTGATTGCCCGGCACCAGGATCACCCGGTCGGTCACCCCGGCCGCGTTCAGCAGCTGCTCGGCCTGTCGCCAGGCGAGGTTGGTGCCGCGATCGGTGATGTCGCCCGTTATGATCACGACGTCGGCCTCGCTCAGCTCGCGACGGCCGAGCAACGCGCGCAAAGCGACGTTGCCGCCGGGCCGTGCTCGTTCCACGGTGCGGATGCGATCGCCTTCGGTGAGGTGCAGATCCGACAGATGCGCAACGCGCAGGCCGACGGGCGGTGGCTCGTCGAGCCAGATCGGGGGGCGACCGCCGAAGCGAGCGACGCGGCCATGGTCGGTCAACATCGCGGCCATCAAGGCGAATCCACCAAGTCGTCGCCAGACGTACAAGATCAGCGAAGCCCCGCACAGCAAGACGCTGCCCCAGAGCAGGACCACCAACAGGCGCGCCCAGCCGCCGCTGGCATCGGCATCGAGGCGGCGGGCGAGGGCGAAGAGCTTCCAGCCGCCCGCGACCGCGGCAAATCCGCCCAGCAGCGCGAGCGTCTCGAGCCCGAGGCCACCCAGGTGAGATCGCCAGCCATGGATGGGCGGCTCCTCCCACCGATCACGCGGTGGCAGTGGGTCGACCTCGGACGCGGACATCTCAAGGTGATAACACGTTCACCGTTCCGCGGTTCGAAGCCGAGTGAGGTCTTTGCCGTGCGTCTTTGCCGTGGCTGCTCGCCCGACGTAGGCTCAGCGCGATCGTCATGGCGTCCGCCAAATCGGTAAAGGTGCTCGAGCTCGCGGGGCGCGAGATCACCGTCAGCAATCCCGAGAAGATCTATTTCCCGGAAGCCGGCTACACCAAGCTGGCGCTGGTCGAGTACTACGTCGCGGTCGCGGATGCAGCCTTGCGCGCGGTCGGTGGCCGGCCCATCGTGCTCAAGCGCTACGTCAACGGCGCCGCCGAGCCCGCCTTTTACCAGAAGCGTGCGCCCACCCCGCGGCCTGCCTTCATCGAGACGGTCACTCTGCGTTTTCCCTCGGGGCGGACCGCGGAGGAAGTCGTCGTCAGCGACGTCGCGCAGCTCGCCTGGATCGTCAATCTTGGCTGCATCGATCTGCACCCGCACGCCGTGCGTGCGACCAACCTCGATCACCCGGACGAGCTGCGGATCGATCTCGATCCCGTGCCGGGCGTGCCCTGGCGGGCGGTCTGTCAGGTTGCGATCGTCTGTCGCGAGGTGTTGCAGGAAAACGGGCTCGTTGCCTGGCCCAAGACCTCCGGCTCACGCGGCATCCATCTCAACGTTCGGCTCATCCCCAACTGGGGCTTCGACGAGGTTCGCAAGGCCGCCCTGGCTGTCGCGCGCGAGGTCGAACGGCGCGCACCGGAGCTGGCCACCAGCGCGTGGTGGAAGGAAGAACGCCACGGCGTCTTCATCGACTACAACCAGAACGCCAAGGATCGCACGACCGCGGGTGCGTATTCGGTTCGTCCCACGCCCGACGCGCGCGTCTCGGCGCCGCTGCATTGGGACGAGGTGCCGACCTGCGACCCCTCCGTCTTTACCCTCGCGACAATGCCGGGAAGGCTCGCCGAGTGTGGTGATCTCGCCGCGGGCATCGACGAGACAGCCGGATCGCTCGAGGGGCTGCTGGCTCTGGCCGACGCCCAGGCCGCCGCCGGCCAGAGCGACGCCCCGTGGCCGCCGCACTACGAGAAGCGCGCCGCCGAGCCCAAGCGGGTCGCGCCTTCACGACGCGCGGGCGCAGGCCGCCGAACCCCGTCGGCCCCGCTCATCACCGTGGCCCGGGCCGCCCGCAAGGACGAGGCGCTGGCAGCGCTGGCCGCCTGGCAAGCCCGCCACCCGACAGTCGCCGCGCGGCTGGAACCGGCCGACATTCTC
>JANNNO010000608.1:0-3975 GCA_031398585.1 Myxococcales bacterium
CCGGTGAAGATCGGGCTCTCCCGACGCCGAACCGCTGCCGATCCTGCCTCGGCGGCGGAGATGGCGGCGCGCAGCTCGTCGGCCAGCGCCCCCATGCTCTGCGGCCGGTTCTCGGGCTGCCGGGCCATGGCGCGTTCGACCAGCGACTCGACCGCATCCGGCAGATCGGGGCAGACCTCGCGCAGCTTACGCGGCGTCTCGTTCGCCTTCTTGTGCAGGACCTCCATGACGTTGTCTCCCTCGTAGGGAGCCGTTCCGCTCAACATCTCGTAGACGATGGAGCCAACGGCGTAGATGTCGGACCGAGGATCCGCCGGCTTGCCCGCTGCCTGCTCGGGCGCCATGTACTCGGGCGTTCCCATCGCGACGCCCGGACGGGTAAGACGGCGCCCCCCGTTCTTGGCGGTCTCCTCCACCTCGGCGCTCTTGGCGATGCCGAAGTCGAGGACTTTGACGAAGTCCGGGTGCCCGTCGCGGGTGATGAGCAGGACGTTCTCGGGTTTGAGATCGCGGTGAATGATGCCGGCGTCGTGTGCCGCCTGGAGCGCGTCGCACATCTGCGCGGCGATGTGCAGCGCGCGACCAAAATGCATCGGCCCCTGCTTGAAGATGACGAGCCCGAGCTCGGCACCTTCGATGAACTCCATGACGAAGAAGAACGATCCGTCGTCGGTGGTGCCCGAATCGGTAACGTCGACGATGTTGGGATGACCGACCCGCGAAGCCGCGCGCGCCTCCCGCCGGAACCGCTCGACCACTTCGGGCGTGCGGCTGTATGCCGGGTGCAGAACCTTGACCGCCACGCGGCGACCGATCTCGACGTGCTCGGCTTCGTAGACCCGCCCCATACCGCCCTCTCCGCAGAGGCGCTTGATGAGGTAGCGGCCCGCCAGCAAGCTTCCCACGAGCTTCGAGGGGGCATCGTTGGCTATCGAACCGGTGAAAGCTGCCGTCTGACCGGTGCCATCCCCGGTTTCGGGAGGCAGCGGCAACGGGGGCGAGCTGCCGTCCGCGCCTTTGCCCGCGGACAAAGGCTCAGTCGGCAAGGAGAGCATCGACACGGCTTTCGAAAGCAGCCCCTCGCGCTCTTGCCGCTCTTGCCCGATGACCTCGCCAAAGAGGCTGCGCAAGAACTTGGCGACGTGATCGCCGTCGGTCGAAGGGTTGCTCTTGGCCTGAAAGGCCGCCAGGGCAGAACGGAATTCTTCTCCGTTCGGATAGCGCTGCGCCGGATCGGGATGCAGCGCCCTCATGAGGATGGCGTCGAGCTCCTTGGGCACGCGCGAGGCACGCTGAGACGGCGGCACGACGTGCGGCTTGCGAACGGCCTCGAGCACCTCGTCGTCGGTACCGCTGCCAGCAGGCGCGGGAAACAGCTGCCGCCCCGTGAGCAGCTCCCAGAGGATGATGCCGACGGCGTAGATGTCGACCCGGCCATCGAGCTGCTCGGCGCGCGCCTGTTCGGGCGCCATGTAGCTGACTTTGCCGAAGATGATCCCGGGCGCGGTCTTTTCCAGCTTCAGCGTCGACCAGGCCAGACCGAAGTCGGTGATCTTCACTTCGCCGGTGTAAGAGAGCAGCACGTTGGGCGGCGAGATGTCGCGATGGACGAGCCGCAGCCCCTTGAAGTTGTGAACGTACGAGAGCCCGCGCGCGAGCTCCTTGCCGATGTGCACGGCGATGTCGATCGGGAACGCCACTCCGCGCTGGGCACAGCGGTTCCAGACCGCTCGCAGATCCTTGCCATCGACGAAGTCCATCGCGATGAAGATCTCGCCCGCGACCTGACCGGCGTCGAAGACCGTGACCAGGTTGCCGTGCGACAGGCGAACCACGACCGAGGCTTCGTCCCTGAAGCGCTGCCCGTAGCCTTTGCCAAGGAGGTGCGGCAGCGCGGTCTTCACCACGCAGAGCTTCTCGAGCCCCTTTTCGCCATGTACCGCCAGATAGAGGGCCCCCATCCCCCCTCGCGCGAGGGGCCTCAACAGGACGTAGGGGCCGAACCGGCGCGGAAAGCTATCCATGTCGCTGCCGCGATTCCTTTCCCTTCACATCGGCGGTGGCGCGGGAATCTGTCCCTCCGCGATGAAAAGACGCCCCCCGTCGGGCCAGCGTGTGGGGGGTCAGGGGCGAGGGGTGCGACCCTGCGCGGCGGTCAGCCCGCCCCTTCCTGCCCTCCCCTCTCGCCGCGCTGGCCACGCGCCGCGCGCCTTACATCACCGCCGGTGTCGGTGCAATCCGGAGGCGAAAGGCAACTTCCTCTGGGCGGGCGGCGAGCGCGCGCGTGTTACCTTCGTCGCCTTCTCCGCAGTCATGTCGCGCGCTCGCATTCTCGTCATCGACGACAGCCCCACCCTGCGCACTTTGGTGGAGACCGAGCTCACGAAGGTCGGCTTCACGGTGCAAGGCCTGGCCGGGCGCACGCCCGCCATGGCGCTGGCCGAAGACGATCCCGATCTGGTCTTGCTCGGCAAGGTCGAGGCAGGCTTTGCCCTCGAGGCCTTCTTCACGGCCTTGCGGGTCAACGATGCGCTGGCAGCCGTCCCCGTGGTTCTGCTTGGTCCGCCCGAGCGGGACGAAGGCCCTCTGCCGCGCGAGGTGGTCGATGTCGTCCCGCGCCCGTTCTCGCCCGAGGCGTTGCGCACGGTCGTGGAACACGTCCTGGCTCAGACCCGGGATCCCGCGGCGCCCCGACATGCCGCCGACATCGGCTCGCTCTCGCTGGTGCCCGCTGACGATGGCGGGGGCGATGCTTTCGGAGTCGACGCGGCGCTGGCCGGTGATCTCGGGCTCATCTCGCTCGCCGACGTGCTCGCGCTACTCGATGCGGAGGCGCAGACCGGGATCCTGACCATCCGGCGCGCCGATGCGCGGCTCAAGGTCCATTTCGCTGCTGGACGGATCGCGCTCGTGACCGCCGACGGCGTCCCGGAAGAGTTCCTGCTCGGGCGCTTCCTGGTACGCGGCGGCGCGCTGTCGGCCGCGACTCTGGCCATCGCACTCGAACAACGGGCGGCTTCCGCCGCAAAGCCTCTGCCCTTGCTCGGCAAGTTCCTCGTCGACAACGGTCATCTCGGCGGCCCCGCCTTGAAGCGCGTGCTCGCCCTACAGTCAGCGGCGCTGGTTTTCGAGAGCCTGCGCTGGGGGGCCGGCCGCTTCGCCTTCTCGGCAACGCCGGAGCTCCCCGAGCTGGCGGCCGAGACGGCCCTGGGACTCGGGGTGCCTGCCCTCTTGCTCGAGGGCTTTCGCCGCGTCGACGAGTGGCGCTTCATCGAGCGCGAGGTCGGCGATTTCGACGGTGTCTTCTTGCGCGACGAGGATCGCCTGGGCGCATTCGGACGCGCCCGGCTCACCCGCGAGGAGCTCTCGGTGCTCGAGCTTTGCGACGGGCGCCGCACGGTCCGCGAGGTGATCGAGAAGTCACAGCTCGGCGCCTTCGACACGACCAAGATGCTCTATCGCTTGGCGCGCACACGACTCGTGCGCCGGCGCGTACCTCCTGTCGCCACCTTCGCCTAGCCGCGCGGTCTATTCCGTGACGACGCCGTCGCTGGTAACGACGGCATCCTCGATCCGACCGGATGCCACCGCGCCGGGCCACACGACGACCCGCGAGAGTTTGGCACCTGCTGCCACGGTGCCCCCGCCCGACACGACCACGTCGGGCCCGACGACGGCGCCAGCTTCGATCACGGCGCCCTCGGCGATGCGGAGGGGCGGCCGCAGGATCGCGCTGGCGTGGATCTTGGCACCGCTGGCGATGCCGGTCAGCGGCCCGGGCGGATGCGGCACCAGACCGGGTTGCCGAAGCAGGGCGAGGTTGCCCGCGAGATAGCGCAGCGGCGTCGAGTGCTCTTCGAAGTAGCCCGACAGCGAAAAACTCTGCAGGCGCGCACCGTCGGCGAGCGCGGGCAGATAGGCCTGGTCGATGACGTCGGATTCGACCGGGGTCAGGCGATCGAGCAGCGAAGGATT
>JANNNO010000133.1:0-11781 GCA_031398585.1 Myxococcales bacterium
TACTCTTTACTTACACCGATATATTCTTCAATATCATCTTCGGTAATGTTTTTTCTTTTACCAAGGTTGACAGATAGTTTATCAATTTCATTTTCAATCCGGGTAAGGTCGTTGCAGATATGTTCACCGATCAATGCCAAGCCTTTGGGAGAAATGGTAAGTCCTTTAGAATGAATAGCTCGAGCTCGAAGTCGCCCGGGTAGTGCAAGGCGATGCGGCCTGACGCGGTCTTGCCCGCGTTGGTGTCGACCTCGTTGTAAAAGTGGAATTGCTCGGTGCCGTTCGAGCCGTTGGTCACGGCACCGGCCAGGACCAGCCAGTCGCCGGTGCCGAACTTCGAGCGGACCTTGAGCCCGAGCGCGGTGCCGGTGGTGTAGCGGGCCAGCAGCGACGGCGTGATGCCGAAGCGCTGAGTTGCCTTGCGGTCACGGTATTCGATGCCGATCAGCGAATCGAACTTGCCGACGAAGACCGAGGTCTTGCCCGACGCGGTCGGCATCCACTCCACCTGGGCGATGTCGACTTCCATGAAGTCACCGAGGCCGAAGTCACGGCCGGTGCGCGGGATGAAATTGACGCTGGCGGTGCCGAGCACCTGCGGGCTGAGCCCGGCGTTGGCGGTGAGGTTCACCTCGTTGAGCAAGAAGCCAGGAGCGCCGCGCGAGTGAATGCTGTCGAAGCGGGGCGCGCCGGCTGCATCGCCGAGATCTGCCACTTCACCCCGGCTATTTACCGTGGGGGCCAGCAAGTCGCCGAGGAAAACCCAGCCGTACTGGTTGGCGTACTCGGGGAAGATCGTGTTGCCGGTGTCCCTGACGATGCCCGAGCCGTCCCCCTGCGCGGCGAAGAAGCCGAAATCTACGTGGCCGTGCAAGGTGACGATGGGTTGGCGCCCCACCACGAGGTCGCGCGTCTGCTCGAGCTGCGTCTCGAGATCTTTCACCCGGCCTGCGAGATCCTCCTCGCCGCCGTCTTCATCACCGCTGGAGAACGTCGCGGCCTGCGCGCGGGCGGGGCCCTGCGCGAAATTCAGGTTCGGCAGCGGCGGGATCGTCGGTAAAGGCGGCAGAGGTGGCAAGGTACCGGGCGGGGTCGCCTGCGGCGTGGGCGCGTAGTTCTTGGGTAGCGTTGGCGCTGAGAGCAGCGCTGGCGGCAAAGAATGGATTCCTCCCGGACCCAGGGTCGGGCGCGGCGCGGGCGCGGGCTGCTGGGGGGTCTTCGCCCGCGCCGGGACCACGGTTGCGGGCTTGGCAGGCGGCGCCGCCCAGGCATTGGCCGTGATCAGCGCGAGCGAGAGGCTTCCGAGCGTACCCAGCAGCGCGGTCGGGATCGGCGCCCGAGGCAGGGATCGGGCGGCGAGGTTGTCAGTCACCGAGGCGGACGCGGCGGCGCTGGTGGCCGAGGGGAGGCGACGGGTCATGGCAGCTTCGGTGCCTCCGTGAGCTCGCTCGGCAAGGCCTGTCCGGTGAGCGATCGCATGAAGGCGACGAGATCGCCCTGCTCGCCTTCGGTGAGGCCGAGCGGCTTGATGCGCGGTGAGCGATGGCCGGTGCCGTTGGCCGAGCCACCAGCGTTGTAATGAGCAACGACCTGCTCGAGCGTGTTGAACCCGCCTGTGTGCATATACGGCGCCGTCAGGGCCACGTCGCGCAGGGACGGCGTGCGCCACGCTCCAACCGGGTAACTGCCGATCGGCGTCTCGAAGAAGCGCTTGCGCGATTGATCACTGGGATCGTCGCTCCAGACCGAGGTCCGGGTGAACTCGCCGCTGCGCAGCCGCTGCAGGCCGTTGCGCACGCCCCAGGGAAGGCAACCACGCACGCCCTGCATGGCATCGGTGTTGCCGGGTTCGGGGTTGGCGACGCAGTCGCAAGTGGCGCCGTCGGGGCAGTCGCTCTCTTGCGGAACGCCGGGGCCGACCTGCGCGATGCCGATGTTGTAGAACTGGCTGTCGGAGAAGAGGGCCGTATTGTGACAGTCGTTACAGGCGGCCTTGCCGACGAAGAGACGCGCGCCACGCTGGGCTGCCGGCGACAGGATCGAAGAGCGGCCCTTCTCCTTGGCTTCGCGAACGAAGCGGTCGAATGAGGACTCACGGCTGACGAGCCGGGACTCGAAGGCGGCCAGCGACTTGGCCCAGTTGACCAGGATGCGCGTGATCGCCGTCTGATCGTCCTTCTCCATACAGTCGAAGGCATCGCCCCAGGGCTCGCTGGCGTCGCCTGGCTGGCAGCCCTTCTTCGAACCCAAGCGCCCATCGAGGGGAATCTTTGGCCAGCACCCAACCGCACCGCTGTCGCTCATCGCGACTCGGCAGCCGAGGTGGATCGGGCATGCGTCGTTGACCTTCTTGCACTGTCCGTAGTTCGCCGGATCGATCAGCTTCCTGACGTCCTCCGACTTTCCTTGCAGCGGGTAGGGATACTCGCCGAAGACCTGATCCCAGGCTGGGCGGTAGAAATCCTGAATGGTCCACGCCGTTGCAAGGCGGTTGCCATTCATGTTGTTGCCCTCGCTGGAGGAGACGGCCTGCGACCACAGCGAGTCGGCACGGCCCGACCAGTACTGGATGCCATAGTAGGCCGAGTTGAGAACGGTCAGCGCGTTGGTGTCGGCCCAGCCGGAGCCAATCGAGATGTTGCCGGGCACCGAAGTGGTGTCGACGCCGCCGCGGCGCAGATCGTGGCAGACGTTGCAGGTGAGGCCTGTCAGCTGGCCCTTGGCCGCGCGGCCGTAACTCGTTGGTCTACGCAACGAATCCTGCATGGTCGACGGGCCAGAGAAGCGTCCATCGAAGAAGAACTGCTGTCCCAGTGCCTGTGCACCCGGGTGCTTCATGAATTTGTTGGTTGGATCGTCGGGCGGCGTGGGGGGAAGATCGGCGAGCGTTTCGATCTGCTGCCATTCCCATTCCGAGAACTCACAGCCGCCGTTCGAGCAGAACGGACGATCGATCTTGTCGTCGCAGCCGGCGAGGCCGAACGGCGCCATCGCGAGCACGAGACCGAGCCAGACGCCGCGGATGGGTTTTCCACCTGGCAGACGTGCAGCCGCAGAGTCACGCTGGAGGGGCGAGGTTTCGTCGATCAAGAGGGATCTCCATGGGCCATAGGGCCAATGACCCATCGGACGTCGAGGCGGACCACTAAACCGCACAGGTGGGGGAATCGGCCTCATGGAAGGTCGGAAGATTTTCCCCATCCCGCCGATGCTCCTTCCGCATGCGGCGGACTTGGTCGCTCCTCGGGATGCTGACGCTGGCCCTGGCCGGCGACCGGTTGGCGCGTGCCGAGGGCCCTCCCTTCGTGGTTGCCATCGACGCCGGTCATGGGGGCAGCAACCTCGGGGCGGAGGGACCGGCAGGCGTGCTGGAAAAGCAGCTGACCCTCGACCTCGCGCATCGGATCGCTCGCCGCTTGCGCACTGGCCGAGCCGCCGAGGAGGTCAAGGTCGTGCTCTGTCGCACAGACGACCAGCTGCTGCCGGTACGTGCCCGCGTCCGCTGCGCCAACGATGCGGCGGCTCGCCTCTTTCTCAGTCTTCACGCCAATTCGTCGCCTCACGGTCCTCGGCGTGGCACCCAGAAAGGCTTCGAGCTCTACGTGCTGCCCGCGCCCGCGGTGGCGGCCGATGCTCGCGCGGCGGCGGCCACCATCCCGGATCCGGCAGCAGCGGCGTTTGCTGCCCATCGGGTGCATGCGACCGCGCGCGAGGCCGTGGCTGCGGCCTCCCGCATCGCCTGGCGACTCGGCGACGCGCTCGGCATCGATCGAGATCGCGGCATCAAACAAGGCGGCGCGGCCACGGACGTGCTCGAAGGTCTCGAGATGCCCGGCATCCTGGTCGAGGTCGGCTTTCTCGACCACCCGAGCGAGGGCCCCTACATCGTTTCTGAGGGAGGCCGCGCGGCGATTGCCGAGGCCCTGGCGCGATCGATCGAGGATCAGCGCGCGCGCGAGCTGCGCGGTCGAAGCGATCCGAGCATCACGGGACGGGGCGCTCCTTTGCCCCGTTGAGTGCGGGCGCGCTACTTCGGTTCGGGCCGACGCAGGCGCGAGAAGAACGAGCGCAGCAACGCCGCGCTCTCGGCCGCCAGCACGCCGGGGACGACCTCGACGCGGTGGTTGAGGCGGCTGTCGTCGAGCAGGCGATAGAGGGTGCGGGCAGCGCCGGCCTTGGGATCGTCGCAGCCATAAAAGACCCGCGACAGCCGCGCGTTGACCAAAGCGCCGGCGCACATCGGGCACGGCTCCATGGTCACGTAGAGGTCGGCATTGATGAGGCGCCAGCTTCCGAGCGCAGCGGCGGCCCGCCGCAAGGCGACCACCTCGGCATGGGCGGTCGGATCGTTTTTCGTCTCGCGCTCGTTGTGCGCCACCGAGACGATCTCGCCTCGCACGACGACGATGGCGCCGACCGGGACCTCCCCGATCGCGGCCGCGGCCTCGGCCGCTTCGATCGCCTTGCGCATGAAAGCCTCGGCTTCGGCTGAGGCCTCCGGCGAGAGGGAAGACAGCAGCGACGCGCCGAGCGGCTCGACGTTGGCGGGGACGGGCCCCTTCGACGACAGGGGCGGCGACGACAGGGGGGACGGCAGGGACGGCATCGAAAGGGGGCGTATATTACTCCGCTGCGGCCGAACGCCAATCGGCCGCTGCGGCCGAACGTCTCACGGGCCAGCTCCGTGGGGCGCGCCGCGATCGCGGAGCGGGCCGAGCGTCACGGGGTGCGATATGATGAGGGCGCCGCACCGTGGCTTCCTCCATCGACTTCGATTTCCCGGGATATGTGGCCGCTCGCAAGGGCCAGGCCGCTGCCCGCCTGCGTGAAGGCGCGGCCTACGCCTATGGTGGCGATCTCAAGGTGCGAGCCGCGATGGACCGGATGCGGCCCGTCACGCTCGCGCTCGAGGCGGGCGTGCGCTTCTGGCATTCCGTCGGACGCAACCGGCTGCTGGGCAACGCGGTGCGCGTGAGCCCGCGGCAGTTTCCCAAGCTGGCGGCCCTGGACGACCAGTGCGCCGAGTCGCTGCAGATTGCGACACCGGCGCTCTACGTCTCGCCGCAGATTCCGCAGCTCGACTCCGAGACCCTCGGCACGAGCGACGAGGTGGCGATCGTTCTGGGAACCGCGCTGCCCGACAGCCTCACCGAGCCCGAGTTGCTGGCGGTGATCGGACACGCCTGCGGTCACATCCAGAACAATCACGTCCCGTACCTGACCGCGCTCTATCTGCTGCGCAAAGCCGGCAACCTGATCGTCCGCTGGGCGGCGCAGCCCGCGATCCTGGCGTTGCAGGGCTGGTCGCGGCGGGCGGAGATCACCTGCGACAGGGCCGGGCTCATCTGTTCGCGCAGTCTCGACGCGACGGTGCGATCGATCGTGAAGCGATCGCTGTCGGCGCGGGAGTTCTTCGCCAACCTCAACGTGGACGAATACCTCGCGCAGCTGGACGCCGAGCAGACGGGCCCCTCCCGCTTTCAGGAGCTGCTGGCAGCGCACCCGAGCCTGCCCAAGCGGGTCAAGGCGCTGCGCCTGTTCGCCGGCACGACCTACTTTCGCAGCGTGATGGGCGAGCCGGTCGGCGCCGGGACCACCAAGGAAGCGTGCGACGCCGAGGTGGCCGAGCTACTGACTGTCCTGGCGGCTCGGGCGGGGCAAGCGGAGCAAGCGGAGGACGAATGACCGACCGCAAGGCCGAGATCGCACGCCTGCTGGAAGAGCTGGCCGGGCTCGCGACCGACGCCGGCATGGACGCCACCGCGCGCGACATACGCCAAGAGCGGCTGCCAAAGCTCGCGGCGGAACGACTCACGCTGGTCGTGCTCGGCGAATTCAACCGGGGCAAGTCGACGTTCATCAATGCCCTCGTCGGCGAGCCCGTCTTGCCGACCGGGATCACGCCGACCACCGCGGTCCTCACTCACCTTCGTCATGGCGAGCAGCGGGCCGCCGAGATCGTGCGCGAAAGCGGCGCGCGGACACCGTTGCCGCTCGACAAGATCGCCGACTGGGTGACGGTCGCCGGCAGCGCCGCAGAGGCCTCGGGTTCGGCAGCAGCCGGCGGCGATCCGGTGGCCCATGTCGAGATGACGGTGCCAGCGGCCTTTCTGGCTGGCGGCATCACCGTGGTCGACACGCCCGGGGTCAACGACATCAACGAACAGCGGGCCGACATCACCTACGGCTACGTGCCCCGTGCCGACGCGGCCCTCTTCCTGCTCGACGCCAATCAGATCCTGACCGCGTCCGAGCGGCAGTTCCTCGAGGATCGCATCCTGCGATCGGCGCGGGATCGTCTGGTCTTCGTCGTGACCAAGGCAGATCTGCTCGACGACGACGAGCTCGCCGAAGCGCTCGCGTTCGCGCGCAAGCATCTCGAGGCCATCGTGCCCGAAGCGCCGCTCTTCGCGATCTCGGCCAAGCGAGCGGCGAAAGGTGATGCCGAGGGCGGCAAGATGGGGCCCTTGCTTGGGCACCTGCGGATCACGCTGGGCGCTGAACGCCGGCGGCTGGTGCACGATCACGCGCTGGCCGATGGCTCGCGTTTGGCGGGGTTCCTTCGCCAGAGCCTCGCCATGCGCCGTCGATCGCTCGAGCTGTCGCCGCGCGATCTGGAGGAGCGCGTGGCGCGTGCCGAGGCCCGCCTCGCGTCGGGGCGGCGAGCGCTCGGCGACGCAGCCGAGACCATCCGGGCCGAGACCGCGGCTCTGCGCGCCCGCGTGCGCCAGGATCTTGCGGCCTTCGCCGACGAGTTTGCCGCCGAGTTGCCCCGCCAGATCCCCAAGGTGGCGGCGCCCGACGTGCAGAAGTTCCTGCCCGCTTTCATCGAAGAGACCTGGAAGCGCTGGCTGGAAGCGGAATCCGACATGCTGGCCGCCGCGCTCGAGGCGCTGGCCGAACGCGTGATCGAGGTCGCCAACGAAAACGCCGCGACGGTGACCAATCAGGTCGCCGAGGAGCTGGGCGCTGGCAAAGCCCGTTTCGAGATCGCCGTCGATACGTTCAAGTACGACGCCTCGGTCTTCGCGCTGGGAGCCCTTGGCACGACGGTGCTCCTCTTCGTCAACACGCTGGCGGGAGGCCTGTTGACGCTGGCGGCGCCGATCGCGGCTGTCGTCTTGCGCGGACGCATGGCGCGCGAGATCCAGGAAGAGGCTCAGCAGCGCGCGCCCGAAGCGATTCGCGCCATCGCGGCCACGCTCGCCCCCAAGCTCGACGAGCTCATCGATGGTTTCGCCGATCGCCTGGCCGGCTTCGTCGCCGAGGCAGGAGCGGCGCTTTCCAAGGGCATCGCGGAGGTCCTGACGAGCGCACTGGCCGAGCGCAGACGTCGGGAGTCGGCGGCGGGCGAAACCGAATCGGCCCGCAGCAGCGAAGCCCTCGAAGTGCGCCTCGGCGCCACGGCCTCGGCGATCGAGCAATTGCGGGCGCAGGTCTGGGTCGACGCCGAGCCTGCCCCTGGCGCCCAGCCGCCCTCGTGATCCGGATTCCACGGTGAGCGACGAGGCGCCCGCTGTCGAGAGACAGCCTTCCGGGAAGGGGTTTCTCGGTCGTCACGCCGCCTGGCTCTGCCTGTGTGGTCTTTACCTCGTCATCGCGCCCTATTTCCGCGCGCTCGAGAATCCCAACGAAAACGTGAGGGTCTGGGCGACGCGCGCGATCGCTCACCACGGCACATTCGCCATCGATCCGGTGGTGGCCACCTGGGGCCCGGTGACTGACACGGCGGCCTGGAAAGGACGCCGCTTTTCCAGCAAGGCGCCCGGTACCACCTTGCTCGGGGTTCCGGTTCACTTCGCGCACGACCGAATCGCGATGGTCTTCATGGGTCGGTCGCCCTCGCCGATGGCCAGCACCTGGGCGCTGCGGGTCTTCACCGTCATCCTGCCGCTGCTCGGCTTTTACTGGTGGGTGGCACGGCGGATCGAAGCTGTGACGGGGTCGCCGTTCGCACGGGATCTGCTCACCATCGCGCTCGGCGCGGGCACCATGATGTATCCCTACGGCCTCGCGTTCGTGGGCCACGCGCAGAGCGCGGCGCTGCTCTTTGCCGCCTTCCTCGTGTTGCCACCGGCTCGCAGCGGCGACGCCGGTCAGGATCCGAGCGCACGTTCGCGGCTGCTGGCGGGAACTCTCGCCGGGCTCTCGGTGGTGTTCGAGTACCAGGCGCTGCTGGCGGCCGCGGTGCTCGGCGGCTTCGCGCTTTTCACCCTGCGCCGGCGTTGCTGGCCGTTCGTCCTGGGAGCCCTGCTGCCCGCGCTCTTGCTGGGCGCCTATCACACCGCCCTGCTCGACAGCCCCTGGCGCTTGCCCTATGCCCATCTCGACGATGCGGGCTACGCGACCTATCACCACGCGCAGGGGTTCTTGGGGCTTGGTCGGCCGCGCGCGCGTGTGTTGCTCTCGGCCTTTTTCAGCGTCGACTACGGTCTCTTCGTCTTCTCGTCACTTCTCGGCGCGGGCTTCGTCATGGCGCTCTGGCGATCGGTCCGAGATGGTAGCCGCCCGGCGGCCCTGATTGCTCTGGTCACCGTCGTCATGGCCGTCTTCCTGTCGGGCATGGCCAACTGGCGAGGGGGCTGGTGCGCCGCGGGCCCGCGCTACATCGCGGTGGTGGTCCCCTTTTGCATCTGGGGCGTTGCGGAGGGCTGGAAGGAGCTCGTTGCGCCGCGGCCCATGCTGGGGACGGCTTTGCTCGCGTTGGGCTTCGTCTCGGTCGGCCTGTGCGCAATGGCGGGCCTCTTTCCGCATTTCCCTGTGCAGCTCGACAACCCGATCTACGATCTCGTGGTGCCGCTCGTCGCTGCCGGTTTCGCGCCTTACAGCCTCGGCACGGCCGTGGGGCTGACGGGCCTTGTGTCTCTGCTTCCCTTCTTTGCCTGCCTGACGGCGGCGCTCGTGGTGATGGCGCGTTTCGCTCCCGGCCACAGAGCTGTTGCCTCCGCGGCGCTGGCGGCTGTCGTGCTGCTCGGCGCCCTTTCGCAAACCGGAAAGCAGACCCGGGAAGACGAACGCGTCCGCCGCTTCGTGCAGCAGATCTGGGAACCCGGCCATCGCGTGCCAAGGAAAGGAGCCGAGCATGGGCCTCTTTGATCGCCTCGCGTCCACGCTGGCTGGCAACGAAGACATCGCTGACGATCTTCGCGCCGAGATCGAGCGCGCCTTTGCCGATCTCGCCACGGGCGATCCGGATGCCGCCGAGGCGCGTCTCGTGATCGCCAGCGAGGATCACAAGGATGTCCCCACCGTTTTCGTGGCGCTCGGCGAGGTGCGCGCGCGCGCAGGGCGGGACGAGGGTGCCGTCGATGCCTTCAGTCGCGCGGTGAATCTCTCGGCTCACATGGTCGATGGCTGGCTCGGTCTCGGCGAGGCGCTGCTGCGCCTGGGGCGCATCGAACCGGCCCGCGAGGCGTTCCGCAAAGTGCTGGCCCGAACCGGAGAGCTCACGCGGCGGGCGCGCGCGCACGCGGGCAGAGGGCGGATCGCGCTGGCCATGGGCGAGCCGGCGAGGGCCGTGCGCGAGCTGCGAGAGGCGGCAGGTTTGGCCCCGCTCGACTATGCCACCGCTCACGAGCTCGGCCGGGGGCTGCAGGCGATGGGGGATCCCGAGGCCGCGTCGTGGTTGGCCCGCGCGGCTCATGCTCCCGCCCCTTTGCCGGAGTGGGTGCTGGCAGCGGCGCGTGCGGCGCCTTCACCTACGATTGCCAAGGCGATCTTGCGCGGTGGTCTCGACGCCGTCGGCACGGATCGGCGGGCGGCGCGGGCGGCGCTGGAAGCGGCTTTGGCGCTGCAGCTCTGTCGCGACGGGGGCGAACCCGAGCCGGTGGCCGAGGCATTGGCCCTGGCGGAAGCGGCCATCGAGCGGGCACCCACCGATCCCGTCGGCTACGACGCCAAGGCCTGCGTGGTCGAGGCGGCCGGCGATCCCCGCGGAGCCCTCGAAGCGGCGGAACGGGCGCTCGCGCTCGGCGCCCCGCTGGATCTGTCTCGCTGGATCGGCCTTGCGTTGGTGGCGGGGGACAAGGCTGCCTGCCTTCGTTTCGCGGCACCGCATGCCGCCCAGGATCCGTTGGCCGCCGCTGCTGTCGCATTTGCCGAAGGCCGGGCGCAGCCGCCCGATCTGATTCGCCTCGGGACCCTGCCGCGTGTGGCGGGTGACGAGGCCGCGCGCCGCTTCGTCGCGTCCGCTGCGTCGCCGGGCGCGGTTCCCACCGGCAACCTCTACGGTCTACTGACCTTCGCGCGCGCCCTGGCCACCGAGATCCCAGCGCTCGGATCGCTCGTGCCCCTGGCCGCTCGTGCCGTGGAAGCTTTCGATCGCCCGCTGCTGGTCGCCGTCATGGGCGAGTTCAACGCCGGCAAGTCTTCCTTCGTGAACGCGCTCTGCGGCGAGGTCGTTGCCGAGGTCGGGGTCACGCCGACCACAGCCACCATCAACGTGCTTCGCTACGGCCCCCGCGGCGGCCGCGTGCTGTTTCACGACGGTCGCGCGCAAGAGCTCGAGGCCTCCGCGCTGGTGGCCTTTCTACGCGGGCTCGACGACGCCGGGGCTGCGGTCATTCGTATGGTCGAGATCTTCTTGCCGGTCGAGCTGCTGCGCCGGGTGGAGATCGTCGATACGCCCGGCCTCAACTCTCTGCGCCCCGAGCACGAGGCGATCGCGCGCGGATTTCTCACCGACGCCGACGCCATCGTCTGGCTCTTCTCGGTCAACCAGGCCGCGAAGGCAACCGAGCGGGACGCCCTGCGCCTGGCCCAGGCCGCGGGCAAACGCGTGCTCGGCGTGCTCAACAAGGCGGATCAGGCCAGCGCCGAGGAGATCGCCGAGATCGAGACGCATGTCGGGCAGTCGCTCGGCGATCTGGTCGAGGTCTTGCGTCCGTTCTCGGCCAAACGCGCGCTCGGCAGGCGCGCGGGTGGCGCAAAGTCTGGCGACGAGGCCAGGGACAAAAGCGGGGTCGACGACGAGTCGGCTCTGGGACCTGACGGCGGGTTGGCGGCGATCGAAGCCGCGCTCGAGGAACGGTTCTTCTCTCGGGCGCGCAGCCTGAAACGCCAGACCGCGCTGGGGGCTCTGGGCCGCTTCGTCGGCGAGGCGGAGGCTCTTGCCAGCGCCGGGCAGCCGCGCGCCGATTCGTCGAACGAGGACGCCGTCGACAATCTCGTGGCGCGCCAGGAGGCGCTGCTCGGCACGCTCGCGTCTCTGCGGGTGAGCACGCGCGCGCGACTGGAAGCCGGCTTCCGTCAGGCCGGCGCCGAGCTTGCCGAGCTGTTCGAGCCGCGTCGTCACCGCATTCTCGGCGATCGCACAGCCGCGCCTGACGAGGATCGCCGGTTTCTTCTCGAGCTGCTCGAAGACGCTGTCTTCGAGGCGACGGCGCTTGCCAGCCAGGAACTGGAAGCGGCAGCGCAGGGCGGTCCGGCACTACCCATCGCCGAGCTTCTCGAACGCTTTCGCGCTTACGCCCGCGGCCTGTTCCGCGGCGGGGTGATCGACGAGATCCTGCGCCTCGATGCGGCCGCGCCCCTGGTGCGCAAGGATGCCGGGCGGCTCTCCCGGGCGCTGATGACCGTGCTACCTGATCCGGACGCCGAGCTCTTCGTTCCGCTGGGCGCCGCGGTGAAAGCCGCGTTTGCCGAGGCTTTGGCGGCCCACGAAGCGGCCCTGCGCACGACCGAGCTCGCCGCTCTCATTCACGAGGCGCGCCTCGTGCGCCCGCTGCGCGACCTGGCCGCAGCCCTGCGCGCCGTCGGAGACGAATCCGACGGTGCGCACGG
>JANNNO010000143.1:0-4705 GCA_031398585.1 Myxococcales bacterium
GTACAAAGGGAACTTTCATCGGGAGCGGAATGATTTCAAGAAGGAGCTCGGAAGACTCGCGGGGCCGCCGCCCGGAAAGCAATATACCGACGACCTGATCGAGCACTATGCTTCATTGTAGAACGTCGCCGGACCTCCTCTCGGAGACCATCGCGATCCTTCTCCCCCCGACGTTGCAGCTCAGCAGGCCCCTGCCGGCTCTCTTCGAAGCGGGAATCATCAAAGTCTCTAGGTAGGTTCCACATTCATGCCGACAGTCTCCGATACTTCCTTTCGCCTGGCAATTCGGCACATAGCGAGGCACGGGGACACGGACGTGTTTCCCTTCCCGTTGGAGAAGCATTGGTTCGCCGAGGACGAAGACACGATCGTGTCGCTCCTTGAGCGAGTCGACTCCGCTTTCGACGAGTATCTAGCTAGTCTAACATGACGTTGAAGCTGACGAACACCTCCCTCGCTTCGCTCGGTCGGCTGTTCGCAGCTTAACGTCAGGTCGATATCGAGCCCGGCGAGCGACCCACTCCAGGTGGTCACGCCGCGGTCGGCGCCCGCGGCGCCGGCGGCGACCAGCAGTGGGATGAAGTGCTCTTCGCGGGGGTGGCAGTAGCGGCCGAACGGGGCCTGCTCCCAGCCCTGGAGTCGCTGGTCGCGCACGGTGGGATGGGCGGTGACGGCGGTCTTGAGCCAGGCGTCGAACTGGCGCGCGCGCTCCTGCGCTTCGGGGACTGATGCTCCCTGCATCCCGGCGCGAAAGGCGCCCATGTTGTGGAACGAGTTGCCGCTGCCGATGATGAACACGCCCTCTTCTCGCAGCGGAGCCAGCGCGCGACCCATCCGCAGGTGCTGGTCCGGGTCGAGCCCCTTGATCAGCGACAGCTGCACCGCCGGGATCTCGGCCTTTGGGAAGGCGACCTTCAGCGGGATGAACGTGCCGTGGTCGAAGCCCCGCTGCGGATCCTCGGCGGTGGCGAAGCCGGCTTCCGTCAGCAGCCCGCGCACTCGGGAGGCCAGGGTGGTGTTGCCCGGCGCTGGCCAGGTGAGCTGGTACGCCTCGGGGGGAAAGCCGGAGTAGTCATAGAGCAGCGGCGGCTTCGCCGAGGTCATCACCGTGGGGACGGGCGCCTCCCAGTGGGCCGAGATCACCAACAGCGCCTTGGGCGTCGCCCCGGGGATCTGGCGCAGCCCGCGCATGTGCCGAAGCAGCGCTGTCCTTTCATCCTGAGGGAAACCGAGCGGGAGGATCGGGTAGGGCCCGCCGCCGTGTCCGACAAACGCGACCGGCATCCGGCGCGGTTGCGCGCGCGTGCGAGGGGCGGCGGCAGCGGGGCTCGCGGAGGTCGCGGCGACCAGGGCGGCGCCCAGCATCTCGCGCCGCCCGAGCGTGCCACCAGCAGTCCCCGGAATCCTCGCTTTGATCGCCATGTCCCGCTCCTTCGAACCCACGATGACGTAGTTTCCTGGAGCGCACCAGTCAGCAAGATGGCAACATGGTGTTCCATGGCGGAAACACCGAAGAACGCGCCACCTCCCATCGACTACCAGCTGCTGGCGATCTTCACCGCGGTCGCGAGCCACAACAGCTTCTCCGAGGCAGCGCGGAAGCTGGCGATTGCCAAGGGGACCGTCAGCAGGGCTGTCGCGCGGCTCGAGGCGGTGGTCGGGGCCGAGCTGCTTCACCGCACCACTCACAGAGTTGCGCTCTCGACCGCCGGTGCCGCCCTGTACGAACGGACCGCTCATCACCTGGCCGCGCTCGATCAGGCCGTCATCAAGCTGCCCGAACGCGCCGAGGAGCCCTCGGGCGAACTGCGGCTGACAGTGCCGAATGACTTCGGGGCCATCCTCTTACCCGAGATCCTCGCCCAGTTCTCGTTCCGGTATCCGCGCATCCGCTTCGACGTTCGACTGTCGAACGACCGCCTCGATCTGGTCGCCGGAGGTTTCGACCTGGCGATCCGCGCGGCCACCAAGCGCATGAAGGACTCCCGTCTGACGGTGCGCCGTCTGGGCTCCACCCGCGGTGACTTCTACGCTGCCCCTTCCTACATCGCCCGGCGGGGCAAACCCCGGTTGCTAGGCGACCCGAAACACGACTGGATCATGCTCGCCAGCCTCACCTCGGTGTGGAAGGTGCCGGCCAGCGTGATCCGCTTTTCGTGTGACGACTACTTTCTGGTCCGCAGCCTGGTGTCTCATGGCGCCGGAGTCGGTCTTTTGCCGCGTTTCGTGGCCGACGCCCACGTGCGCGACGGCTCGCTCGAGCTCGTGCCGGTCGGCAGCGGCCCCCCCCTGGGCGCCGACTTCGTGATGCTTTACCCCTCGAGCGGGCAGGTGCCACGGAAGGTGATCGCGTTCCGGGACTTTCTGATCGACCGGCTGAAGAAGACCCCGCTCGACTGACGGTCACCGCCGTCGTCGCCCAGCAGGGCGCGCCACTGATCGAGATGATCCGTCACTTGTTGCGTGTGCGAACGAATGCGACACGCGCGGCAGATGTGCGCGCGGCCGCGAACTTCTGAACGCGTAAAAGCTCGCGTCACCTCGCGGCCGGTGCGAACATCAGCCCGTGCGGCGGCTGACCTTCGCGATCGCCCGGTGCCAACGGTCTCCAACGATGATGTCTTCATCTATCAAAAGGTCCGCCGCGCGACCCAGAAGCGCCGCTTGGCTCGCGGCGGCGTGTTGGGCGCTCTTTTCCTCGTGTGCGCACCGTCAGGAGCGATCGTTCGGCGACATGGCGGAGGAGCTGGTCGTGATTCCGCGGAACGATCGCGGCTCGGAGGTCCTGTCGAAGGCGGCGGCGGGCCTCGGGCACCTGAAGCGGATGGAGCTCCGTGAGGCCAGTCAGGCGATGAACGCCGCCGTGCAACTGGCGCCGCGCAATTCGCACCTGCATTTTCTGAATGCGCTCACGTACCACCTGCAGGCCAAACAGGGGGACGCGCAGAAGATGGACGTTGCCATCGAGGGCTATCTGCAGGCGCTGCGACTCGATCCCAGCAACTGGATAGCGCGCGAGTTCCTGGGGCTGGCCCACCTCGACCACCGAAACTTCGACGAGGCGAAGGTCCACTTCTCGGAAGTCTCGATGAAGGCATCGATGCCGGCCGACAAGGCAGCAAAGAGGTCAGCGTCGCGAGTTACCTCAAGCGGTACCCGGACCTGCAAAGGGCGTTCGGCAAGGAAGGCTACGCGGATGCTCTCGAGCATTGGATGAACGACGGGACGGATGAGGGACGGAATGCCTGGCCCGAGATCGCAAACGACGGGCCGATGTACGGTCCGCAGCTCGCCGGCGGCGACGGCGGCTCCCTGTGGACGGACACCGGCGAGTGCGCCGGCCAGTACGTGGACGGGTTCAAGATCCGCTCGGGCGGCTCGGTCGACTGGGTGCAGTTCCGCTACGGCGGCAACCGCTGGGGCCAGGTGCATGGCGCTGGCTCCGGGCCCTTCGACGCCGACGTCATCTTGCCCGCGGGCGACTACATCGTCCGCGTGGACTTCCGCAGCGGCTCGCGCGTCGACGCCGTGACCTTCAAGACCAAGAAGGGGAAAACCTACGGCCCCTACGGCGGCACCGGCGGCACACTCCGCACCTTCAACGTGGTCCCAGGCGAGAAGCTGGGCTGCATGTCGGGGCGCTCCGGATCGAGCATCGACCGCTTGATCTTGTCTTCGACCGGACCGTTGCGCTGAGGCTGTGAGGGGACGGGCTATCTGATTTCACCCGAACCAGGGCCCGCCTCTTGCTGCCTGAGCGAAGAGCCTAGCTCGGCGGGCCGATCAGACGCGGGGCGTGCTCGAGTAGGTAAGAGCAGAACGCGACCAGCTTGGGGGACAGCGGTTTGGCGGGTGGGTGGACGAGGTATGTCGCGCCACCGGCCACACGATGATCGGGCAGCACCCGCACGATGCGACCGGCGGCCAGCTCCGGGGCCGCGAGGAATGCGGCCAGCGGGCCGATCCCCACCCCAGCGACGATGGCCTCGCGGGTGACGAAGAGGTCGTTCACGGTGGTTCGCCCCTGGATCGGGACCTTCACGAGGCCCTTCGCTCCCTGCAGCGTGAGCGAGGTCCAGCCGGCGAAAAGCACCGCCTCGTGCTTGATGAGATCCTCGGGGTGTTTCGGCAGGCCATGGCGGGCGGCGTAAGTGGTCCCGGCGAAAAGGCCGATGTTCATCTCGGCGAGCTTCTTCGAGATCAGGGTCGATGAGGCAAGCCGACCGAGGGTGACCCGAATGCCGAGGTCAAAGCCCTCCGCAACCAGGTCGACCATCCGCACGGTGGCCTCGATCTCGAGTCGCACGCGCGGGTACCGGGCGAGAAAACCCGGGAGCAGCGGCGCAATCACCAGCGCCGCAACATCAGGTAGCGTCGTCACGCGCAGTACCCCATAGGCTTCCTGTGACTCGCGGCCGATGCCGGCCGTGGCATCGCGAAGGGCGCCCACGTGAGGGGCCGCCAGGCTGGCGAGCTGCCGGCCCGGCTCGGTCAGCCCCGGCAGGCGCGTCGTGCGCCGGACCAGCGTGACGCCGACATTGGCTTCAATGCGGCTGATGGCCCGACCGACCGTCGACTTCGCCACACCGAGGCGCTTGGCGGCCGCCGCGAGGGAGCCGGCCACGGCCACCTCCACCAGCACCCCAAGGTCGTCGAATCGCGTTCGCCGCAACGGTTCCGGAAGCGAAGACATGGGCCATGGTTG
>JANNNO010000329.1:0-9621 GCA_031398585.1 Myxococcales bacterium
CGAGCCGCTGTAGTTGCCCCACCCTTGCGCATCGATCGGAAAATAGTCCTGCTGGAAATATTGGTAGCCGCCCGCCAGCGGGGCGCCGACCGGTAACCGCGAGAGCACCTGCACACCGACGATGGTCTTGTTGAAGGCGGGATTGTCGCGGAACCACCACTGGAAGTAGTCGGTGCCGGCGACGTAGCCCGGATAGGTGGCCGTGGCGTCATTGTTGACGGTCTTGACCTTCTGACCGTCGACGTGGGACGGCTTGCCGTCGGCAGCCAACAGAGGTTTCACGATGTTCGCCTCGACACCGCCTCCGAAGGCCTGAAAGTCGGGGTGCCCGTTGCTCTCGTTGTACGCCCGGAAATCGCGATAGATCACCGGCACACGCAGCTCGGCGTCGTTCGACACCGGTACGTCGGTGCAGGTCCAGCCGCTCTCCTTCTTGCACACGGCAGAACAGCCATCGCCACCGACGTTGTTGCCGTCGTCGCACTCGAACCCCGCCGCGCGATCCGCCGCCAGCAGGAAGCCATCCCCGCAGGGGGGCGTGCAAGCGCCCGCACCCGTCCCGCAAGTCGGCACTTTCCGGCAGGCCGGCGTGCAGCCGTCCGAGATCTCGTTGTTGCCGTCGTCACACTGCTCGGAGCCCTGCGGATTCGCATCGCCGCAGCTGGTCCGCACGCACGCCGCCCCAGGGGTGGGACAGGTCCAGCCGTTGCTCTCGGCGGGCCCCGGGCTCTCGACCACGCAGGCCGAGCTGCAACCGTCGCCGGTGATCGCGTTGCCGTCGTCACACCGTTCGGCCCCGACCAGCAGGCCATCGCCACAGCGATCCGCCCGGCAAGCGACGCCCGCAGGACAGGCCCAACCCGCTTCCACCTGGCAGGTCGCACCGCAACCGTCGCCCGCCGTGATGTTGCCGTCGTCGCAGCGCTCGCCACCGGTCACGCGTCGATCCCCGCACACGATTGTCGATCGGCACGGCAGGCCGGGCGTCGGGCAGACGGAATTGGCCTCGAGCGCGCACTGCCCCGTGCAACCGTCGCCCGACGTGGTGTTGCCGTCGTCGCAAGTCTCGCCGAGGCTGGCGGTCACGCGCGAATCGCCACAGCGATCCGCCAGCGCGCAGGCCTTGCCGGGATCGGGGCAGCTCCAGCCGACCTCGACCCGGCAGCTGGCGTTACAGCCGTCGCCAGCGGTGGTGTTGCCGTCGTCGCAGAATTCACCATTGGCGGGGCTCTGTCGCCCGTCTCCACAGACTTCCTTGGTGACCGGCGTACACGCCCCGCCGACCCCCTGCGCCCGCGGGCAGATGTGCCCCGATTCGACCTGCTTGCAGTTGCTGCTGCAGCCGTCGCCGGCGGCCGTGTTGCCGTCGTCGCACGCCTCGTCGCCCACCACCTTGGAGTCGCCGCAAACGATGGTCGACACGCACGCCGCACCTGGCGTGGGACAGGTGAAGAACATCTCGACCTTGCAAGCACCCGTGCAGCCGTCACCCGGCGTGGTGTTCTTGTCGTCGCACTCCTCGATCGGATCTTTGCGGCCGTCGCCACAGAAAGCATCGCGCACGCACGCCGCGCCCGGCGTCGGGCAGAGGTACCCGCCCTCGAGCGAGCAGGTGGCCGAACAGCCGTCACCGCTCAGGTTGTTGCGATCGTCGCAGCCTTCCCCGCTGTTGACGTTGCCGTCGCCGCAGACCGCCGTGTTGGTCGCCGTACACGGCCTCCCCGGCTGTGTGCAGGCGTAGCCAGCCTCGACCTGGCACGCGGCGGAACAGCCGTCACCACCCACGGCGTTGGCGTCGTCGCACGCCTCGCCGGTCGTGATGTTCCCATCGCCACAGACCATCTGGTAGACGCACGCCTGCCCGGCGGTGGGACAGCTCCAGTTCGGCTCGACCCGACAGATCCCCGAGCAGCCATCGCCCGGCCGGCTGTTGCCATCGTCGCAGCCCTCGCCCGTCTCCTGCACCGAGTTGCCACATGAAGGACCGACCTCGATCGGAGCACCCATGTCGCCCGGGCTCACCGGGGCGTCGGCAGCATCCGCGGGAAGAACCGGGCCGTCCGGTGGAGGTGGCGGCTGCCGCAGATCGGGACCTGGCAACGCTTCGGCAAAAGGCGCGTCCCTACCTGCGTCTCCCGGCACCATCTGCCCGGGCGGGACCACCGTGTACTTGCGCTGCTCGCAGGCCGCCAAAGATCCAATCAGCCCGAGACCCAGACAAACGACCCGCGCAAGACGATACATCTGCGAACCCCCACGGCGACG
Organism: Myxococcales bacterium; assembly: GCA_031398585.1. Classification (GTDB taxonomy): domain Bacteria; phylum Myxococcota_A; class Polyangia; order Fen-1088; family Fen-1088; genus JANNNO01. The sequence goes on from JANNNO010000329.1 coordinate 2,266, forward strand.
AGAGAGACGGCGCCGAAAAGACGGCGTTGCGGCATCTTAAGAGGATTCTTTCGCATCGTCACGTGACGTCCGGGGGCAGCACGGGAGGCGAACACTGCGACGTGGGAACCATTCCGTCGTTGCGCGCCAGTAACTGCGGCGGCGTTCGTTACGCGAAAGGGACAGTCTTGCCGGGTCCGGACTGGATGCCAATCGCCCAAAACCCCCGCGGGTCGGGCCTCTCACGACACGAGCTCATCTGGCACGGGTCGTGAAGTGGAGAGCTCCGAAGCCGAGACGAGAATGACGGGTGTTGCCGATGCTCGTCAGTGCCAGTGGTGGCACCCGTCACGGCTTTCGCTGGGGCTTTTCCTAGCGCAACCACTGGGAGGAGAAACACCATGAATCCAGGATACGGCATCATTATGTGGGTCATCGTCGGGGCGCTGGCGGGTTGGATCGGCAGCAAGATCATGGGCACTGACGGCCGCCAAGGCGGGCTTGCCAACATCGTCGTCGGTATCATCGGCGCGGTGGTCGGTGGGTTCCTCACCAGCTCGCTGTTCGGTGACTTCCGCGGCAACAACGGCCTCATCGCCAGCTTCTTCGTGTCGCTGCTGGGCGCCTGCATCGTCATCGGCATCTGGAAGGCAGTTTCGGGCCGCCGGCGCGTCGTCTAGGTGTGCACCGGCCGGGGGCGCGAGATCTCTGCAGGTCTCGCATGAACCGAACATTCCAACTCTCGTGCTAGGCGCGAGACCAAAGAGCGCGACGGCCAGCTGGGTTGTTCGCGCTCTTACTTCACCGGTGATGCCATGGATCAAGTGACACACCTTCGTTCGGGCGCAGCGTCGGATGACACCGACGCTGACGCTTCCCCTCGGCGGGCTGTTCAGCCGAGGTTGCGCGCTGGCGCACCGATTCGTGCCTTTGCCTGGGAGACGACGCCACTTGGACCGGAGCCCTCGTGGCCCTCCAACCTGCGCGCCACTTTCGACCTCTGCCTCGCGTCCGCCGTGCCGATGGTCATCGGATGGGGACCCCAGCTCACGCTCCTCCACAACGAAGCCGCAGGCGCTCTCTTTGAAAGCTGCCAGCGACCGTTGCTAGGGCGCCCTCTGCAAGAGGCATTTGCCGAGATTCGTAGCGATCTTGCCGAGATCTTCGACGGCGTCCTTCAGACCGGAACACCGGCTGTCCTGGAAGACTTGGCTTGGCCCGCGCACCACTGCCAGGACCTCGACAAGGCAAGCGACGGAGCCGGCGAACCCGCCCGGTCGGCAAGCGCAGCCCGGCAAGCCTTCTACACCTTCTCGGTGAGTGCTCTCGACGGCGATGGCGGGCCACCCCGTGGCGTTCTCATCACCGCGGTCGAGACGACCCGCTCTATCGTGTTGCGTGACCGCGCTCTGGTCGCACTCGAACGGCAGCGCGCAGAAGTCCAGGAGCTGCTGATGCAAGCGCCGGCTCCCTTCTGCGTCTTTCGCGGACCCGACCTGATCTACGAGCTGGCCAATCCCGCCTACGTTCGCCTCTTCGGCCGTCCCGACATCGTCGGCAAGAAGCTGCTCGAGGCATTGCCCGAAGTTCGCGGTCAGGCCTTCGACGAGCTGCTCTTGCGCGTGATGCAGACCGGGATCCCTCACGTCGGCAAGGAGACCCGCACGTTCTTGCCGCGCACTCACAATGGTCCCTCCGAAGAGCGCTACTGGACCTTCATCTATTCGCCGCTGCGGAGCCTCGATGGGAATGTCGATCGGGTGATGGCCTTCGCCTGGGAGGTCACCGAACAGGTCTACGCGCGACAGAGCCTCGACAAGGCCCGTCGTCGCGCGGAAGAGGCGACGCTTGCCAAGGACCAGTTTCTGGCGATGCTCGGCCACGAGCTGCGCAATCCGTTAGCGCCCATCATGACGGCGCTGCAGCTGATGCAGCTGCGCGGGCTGCAATCACGCGAGGTCGACGTCATCCAGCGCCAGGTCGGCCACCTGCTTCGGCTGGTCGACGATCTACTCGACGTCGCCCGCATCACCCGCGGCAAGCTCGAGCTGCGGCGCGAGCGGATCGAACTCGCCAGCGTGGTGGTCAAGGGCATCGAGATCGCGACGCCGATGCTCGAGCAACGGCAGCAGCGCCTGGAAGTGAACGTTCCTCCCGAAGGTCTGCTGGTCGATGGCGACGCCGAACGCCTGGCTCAGGTGGTATCGAACCTTTTGACCAATGCCGCCAAATACAGCGAACCGGGCGGCTGCATCTCCGTGAGCGCGCGACGTCGCGACACCTTCGGTGACGATTGGCCCGGCGAAGATCGCCAGGTCGAGCTGTCGATCAAGGATCAGGGCATCGGCATCCAGCCCGAAATGCTCGACTGCATCTTCGAGTCCTTCGTGCAGCACCGCCAGGCGCTCGATCGCGCTTCGGGCGGTCTCGGCCTCGGGCTCGCCATCGTGCGCAGCCTCGTCCGCATGCACGGCGGGACCGTCACCGCCTCCAGTGATGGTCCCGGCAAGGGCAGCGAGTTCCGCGTCTGCTTGCCGATCATGCCGGCCGACGAGAGTCGGATCGCGGTGGTGGATGCGACCGAGGACTCGGGCCGAATTCTCTTGCCGCGCACCGGGGTGGCGACGGCCGGCAGCCGGGTGTTGGTGGTCGACGACAACACCGACGGCGCCGAGATTCTCGCCGAGAGCCTGCGCGAGCTCGGTTACCGGGTCGAGATCGCACACGACGGGCCCAGCGCCCTCGAGCTGGCCGCGCGCTTCAAGCCGGAGATCGCCCTGCTCGACATTGGTCTGCCGAAGATGGACGGGTACGAGCTCGCGACCCGGCTGCAGGAGCTCGGCAACGGTACGCCCATGCGCCTCGTCGCTGTCACCGGCTATGGCCAGGACACGGATCGCATCCGCTCGGCGCGCGCTGGATTCGCCGCTCACCTCGTCAAACCCGTGAACCTCGACCTGCTCGACGAAGTCGTGCGCAGCTCGTGAAACGACGACGCCCCCGCCTCACCTGAGTGAAGACGGGGGCGCATCGGGACGCCGCCAGAGCGGCACCGGCTCTGGCTACTGGCAGGCGATCGCGCGGAAGGAACCGACGATCGGGTTCTGACCGTCAGCCGCTTCGCCCGAGACCAGGCACTGGCCGGTCGGCACGGTGACCGACGAGGCCTGCTTGGTGCTCGAGATCCCGAGCTGACCGCTCACCACCTTGATGCCCTCTTGCTTGCCATCGGCCGCCTTCCAGGGCGCCAGCGCAGGCGCGCTGCCGTCGATGACGAGCTTGTAGGTTTCATCGGCGAGGTGCGCGGGCGGCGGGTCCTTGAAGTCAGCGGCGATCGCCATCAACTTCACCATGATCGCGAGGTCGAGCTTGGGCGAGAACGCCATCTTCGGTTTGTCGCCATCGAAGGTCACGTCGAGGTTGAAGGTACGGCCGTCCTTCTCGTTGACGTCGATCTGGAAGATGCGCTGGCCGCGCACGTCGACGGAGGCGGGGCCGGCGCCGAAGCCGAGTCGGTGCAGCTTCACGGCGTCGGTCGCTTCGGTGAAGGTGAGATCACCGGTGAGGCCGGCCGTCGCCACGTGCAGATCGGTGTTGGCCGGCGCGTTCTCCTTCACGTTCCAGGGGGCGAAGACCTCGCTGGCGCCGAAGTTGATGCCACCCGTGATGCTGCCGGCGTCGCCGTCGATCGTGATCTTGAAGATGCCCTCCGAGGCGGCCGAACGAACGATCATCGGCTCCTTGCCGGCGGCGGCTTTCTGCTCGATCTCGACCTTCTCGGTGATCGACGTCGCGAACGAGACCTTCTTTGCGGCCTCCTTGGTCAGCGCGAACCGGACGGTGCCCTTGAGCACGTCGGGTGTGGTGTCTTCTTCGCCGAGCGTCGTCTTCAAGATGGCCGCGGTCTTCTTCACGTCGGCGAGGAAGATGTCGAGCGCCATCCGGTGCGCCTCGACGATGAGCTGAACCGGGCGCGCCTTCTCGGCGCCAATCAGCACCTCGAACGAGGCACCCGGCACCTTGGTCAAGCGGACGCGCACGGCGAGCTTGCCGAGATCTTCGGCGCAGCTCGGATCGATCTCGTTGCTGTCGAGATCGCGGCAGGTCGGATCGGCCTTGAGCAGGTAGACCGCTTCGGTGGCGGTTTTGGTCTCGAGGTTGGCCGGCGCAAAGATGCGTTCCTTCAACAGCCGGCGGACCAGCTTGCCGGTCTCGTCGATGTCCGAACCGATCTCGGAGGTGCCTTCGGTCGCGGCGAGAGCGCCGATCGGGCCGGGGCCAAACATCGATTCGGTGGCAAGCGGACGCGCCACCGCGCGGAACGCCGGCACGCGCATCAAGGCCCGCGAAAGCGCCGAGCGCTCACGGATCTTGGGGGTCGTGCCGCCTCCGCTGTCGTCGCCGCCGCCGCCGAGCGCGCCGCCGAACGACGCCGCCATCGTGCCAAAGCCGCTGGCCATCTTGCCGATCGCCCCTTCCACGCCGGCGTTGCCGTTGGCCGACAGGGCGAAGGATTCGAAGACCGTGGCGAAAGCGTCGGCCGCTTCATTGGCAGCTGCCTGGGGATCGGCAAGCGCTTGCGGCGCGGTCGCCACCGGGCCGGTCGGCGTCATCTGTCCCGGGACCATCGGTCCGGGCTGCGTGGCCTGCATGGAGGGCGGGGTCGATTCGCTCTGACAGGCCGCCCAGGTGGTGAAGAGAACCGCACATCCCGGGATCCAGACACGCGCACGAAGGGTCATCGCCATGCTCTTTGTCTCCTTGACGTCGCCCGCGGACGGCCGTGGTGGTGGGCCCGTACCGCTCGAGGCTTCGGCCCAGATGTCTCGGCTGACTCAGAGTCCCCCTTGATGTGAGCATAGGGGTCTCTCTGGTGCTCCAGGGTGGGACATTTTGGAAGGTCGCGCGCCCGAACCGGGGTGAATGGCGCGTGGCGTGGCAGGCGCGAGCCCCGTGTTCTGCGGCCCGACGGATTGCGGAAAGTCATGAACTTTCAATGACCTTGCCGCAGGCGGCGAGCCCAGTTGGCGGTCAATCCGAGGGCGACAGGGCGCTTGGCGCGGCGAGCGAAACGCGCAATTATCCGCCCGTGACCGAGCAACCAGCAACGATGCCGACGGCGACCACGAACCTCGCGCGCGGCCGCGGACGACTGTCCGGCTGGTTGGCGATCCTCGTGGCGTGTGCGGCCATGGCCGCCTGCACCGAGCGCAATCCCAACTACTGCGACGACACGATCGGTTGCAAGGTCCCCGGGCAGCTCTGCAAGGGCAACGTCTGCGTCGCCCCGGATCGCGTCGATGCGGGAGCGGGCACCGACAGCGGTCGCAAGGAGACGCAGTCACCTCCCGGCAGCGACGCCGACGAGCCGATGGATGTCGCGCCCGGGATCGACGTGCCGAGCGACACGACGGGACCCGCGATCGACGGCGGCTCCCCTATCGACACGGCCGCGGTGGACCTCGCGCCGCCACCTTGCAAGGGGGACGGCGATTGCACGGGTGCGCTGCCGGTCTGTGGCGCCGACGGCATGTGCAAGAAGTGCGCGGACGATAAGCTCGGCCTTTGCAAACCCCTGTTCTGCTCGGCCGATCAGATGAGCTGCGTGCCCTGCCAGAACAAGCCTCCCGGCACCTGCACCGGCGCGACCTCGGCGTGCGACAGCACCAGCGGCCAATGCGTCGAATGCACCAACAACGAGCCGTGCACCGTCGCCACCAAACCGATCTGCGATCTCGCATTGAAAAAATGCGGCGGTTGCAAAGATAACGAGGCTTGCAAGGCCAAGAACCCGATGCGCCCTGCCTGCCTGCCCGGCGGTGACTGCGCCGAATGCGACAAACACCTCGACTGCCCGATGCCGGCCGCGGCCGCTTGCGAGATGAACAAGTGCGTGCCCTGCACGACCGACGATCAGTGCGCCGGGCGCGGCTTCGCCGGTCTCTGCCTCACCGATCCCGACGGCAAGGCCGGTCGGTGTGCGACCGAGGCCGAAACGATCCACGTGCGGCTCGGCACGGGTTGCAGCACGGGGGCCGGCGGCACCGGCACGGCAGCGACGCCGTTCTGCCAGCCGCGTGACGCCGTCAGCGCCGTCACCGCCACCAAGCGGGTCATGCTGATCACCGGGCCGGGGCGCTTCGACGAATTCCTCGTCGACAAGGGCGCCGCCCCGCTTTACATCGTCGGCAAGAACGCACCTTCGATCAGTGGCGGGGCCACCGCCGCGGTCATCACCGTTCGCACCACGGACGTCCGCATCCGCGGCCTCACCATCGAGAACGGGCAACAGACCGGCCTCTTGGCGCAGGGTTCGGCGATCCTGCGCCTCAACGGCGTCAAGGTGCTGAACAACGCCCTTGGCGGCATCATCGTCAACGAGGGCGCCGGCTACGACATTGCCAACACCCTCATCGCGGGCAACAAGGGCGGAACCGCCAGCGCCACCTTCTTCGGCGGCGCCTATCTCGGCGAACGATCCGGCAGTCGGCCCATGCGCTTTCGCTTCAACACCGTGGTCGACAACGAAGTGGCGGGAGTCGTCTGCGCGACCACCGGCCAGGACGTTGCGCAATCGATCGTCTACAGGAACGCAATCTCCGCGCTCACCCGCTGCAAGGGCACCGATACCCAGACCGGGGATCCGCAGCTGACCATGCCGCCCGAGTACAAGTTGACCGGCGCCTCGCCCTGCAAGGACAAGATCGCGGCCACACTGGCTCCCCCCGAAGACATCGAAGGCGAGCGACGCCCCAAGGGCGCTCTCGCCGACTGCGGCGCTGACGAGCTCTGAGCGCATCGGCGCCGACGCTGTCGCCGTGAGAGCCGACGATCTACCCGACGCGATCGACATCGCCGTGATCGGCGGCGGGGTCATCGGCTGCGCGGTGGCCGCCACCCTCGCTCGGCTCGGTCGCTCCGTCGTGCTCCTAGAAGCCGAGGCACGCCTTGGCACCGGGATCTCGAGTCGCAATTCCGGCGTCATCCACAGCGGCCTTTACTACCCGCCGGGATCACTCAAGGCGCGCGCCTGCGTGCGGGGGCAGCGCCTCCTCTATCAATGGGTCGCCGAACACGACGTCTGGCATGCCAAAACCGGCAAGCTCGTGGTTGCCCACGCCAAGCATCAGCTGCCCGACCTCGAGGCGCTGGCGGTGAACGCGACCGCCAACGGCGCTCCGGGAGTTCGCCTCATCACCGGCAGTGAGTCGCAGGTGCTCGAACCGTCGATCCCGGCAATCGCCGCGCTCCACTGCCCCGAGACCGGCATCGTCGACGTGCACGAGCTGGTGCTGTCGCTGCGCGCGGCTGGCGAACGTGAAGGAGCCGTGTTCGTGACCGGTGCCCGCGTGCTCGGCACAGTTGCCGACAGTGGTG
>JANNNO010000199.1:0-5658 GCA_031398585.1 Myxococcales bacterium
TGGGCCGCCAGCGGCGTGACGGAAACGAGCTTCGGCTTGCCCTCGGTGAGCGTGCCAGTCTTGTCGACGACCAGGGTGTCGACCTTGTGCAGAAGCTCCATGGCTTCCGCGTTTTTGAAGAGCACGCCGAGGCTCGCGCCCTTGCCGACGGCAACCATGATCGACATGGGCGTAGCCAGACCGAGGGCACAGGGGCAGGCGATGATGAGCACCGCGACCGAGTTGACGATGGCGTAAGCGAGCCGCGGCTCGGGCCCGAAAAGTGCCCAGATGACGAACGTTAGCAACGCGATGGCAATCACCGCTGGTACGAAGTAGGACGAGACACGATCGACGAGTCGTTGAATCGGTGCGCGGCTACGCTGGGCGTCGCCGACGAGCTTCACGATCTGGGCAAGCAAAGTGTCGGCGCCCACGCGGTCGGCCCGAATGACCAAGCTTCCGGTACCGTTCACGGTGCCAGCGATGATCTTGGCCCCCTGTTCCTTGGACACCGGAATGGGCTCGCCGGTCAGCATGGACTCGTCGACGGCGCTGTTGCCGCTGAGCACTGTTCCGTCGACCGGGACTTTCTCCCCGGGCCGCACGCGCAGGCGATCGCCGGCCGCGATGTGGGCCACCGCTACGTCTTCTTCCGTGCCCTCTTCGCGGATGCGACGGGCCAGCTTGGGTGCCAGGCCGAGCAGAGCACGAACCGCGGCTCCCGTGCGGCTGCGCGCGCGCAGCTCGAGCACCTGGCCAACGATGACGAGCGTGACGATGGCCGCGGCTGCCTCGAAGTAGACGCCGACCTGACCGACGTGATCGCGTAGCTCGGAGGGGAAGATCGAGGGAAACAGCGTGCCGATCACGCTGTAACCGAAGGCGACACCCACCCCCAGTGCGATGAGCGTGAACATGTTCAAGCTGCGGTTCTTGACCGAGTTCCAGCCGCGCAAGAAGAAGGGCCAGGCGCCCCAGACGACGACCGGCGTGGCGAGCGCGAGCTCGACCCAGGGACGAGCCGGGTGCGAGGCGACAGCGTGGGCCCAGGCAAACGGAAGCATGTGGGTCATGGCAATGGCGACGAGAGGCACGGTCACAAGGGCGCTGATCCAAAGCCGGCGGCGCATGTCGACGAGCTCGGGGTTATCGGGCTCCGTCAGCGGGACGTCCCGAGGCTCGAGAGCCATCCCGCAGATCGGGCAGCTGCCCGGCGCGTCCCGGACGATCTCCGGGTGCATGGGGCAGGTCCACTCCACCTGGCTCGGGGGCGCGCTCGCCGTCTCTGGCTCGAGCGCCATGCCGCACTTGGAGCACGGGCCCGGCCTATCTTGCCGGACCTCCGGATCCATCGGGCAGATCCACTTCGTTCCCGGCGCCTCGACCGCCTTGGACGGGGGGGGCATCGTCCGCTCGCCTTCGGGCCGGGCGAGGTAATGCGTCGGATCAGCCTCGAAGCGCTGCAAACAACGGGGGTTGCAGAAGCGGTAGGTGACGCCCTCGTGGGTGGACTGTAGGGGAGCGTCGTCGGCGACCGCCATCCCGCAGACGGGATCTCGTGTCGTCTTCGAGACAGCGAGCGGCAAGCGTTTGGGGGGAGGGTGGTGCCCGGTGTGTTGGTTTGCCATTTTTCGTTCCTCCCGATGTCTACGCAGGCGTCGCCGCGCCATTACAGGCCTGATGCGAAGCGGCCCCACGTAGTCTAAGACCGATGGCGGCGTTCGCCCTACGATCGTCCGGGACCTTTGATGTACCACTGCCCGCTCCTCGAACACTCGGCAGCGGGCATGATGGGGAGCTTCGAGGTCGTGCGCCGGGTGCTATCCTCGGGCCGCTTGGATAGGGAAAGGCATTGGGACGACGTCTACACGAAGAGGCTCGCTAGCGAGGTGAGCTGGTATGCGCAGCATCTCGAGAGATCTCTGGCCATGATCAAGACGGTCTCGAATCCCTCGGCGTCGATCATCGACGTCGGCGGTGGAGCCTCGAGTCTCGTGGATGATCTGCTCGCGGTGGGCTACGAGGACCTGTCGGTTCTCGATGTTTCAGCGGCAGCGCTTGGCGTCGCGCAGGAGCGGCTGGGCAACCGCGGCGAGAGCGTCACGTGGCTGGTCTCGGACATCACGACAGCCGAGCTGCCTGCCGATCGCTTCGATGTGTGGCACGACAGGGCGGTTTTTCACTTTCTCACCTCCTTGCGGGATCGGGCGGCGTACGTCGAGCGTGCCCGTAGGAGCGTTCGAGCGGGAGGGCATCTGGTCATGGCGACGTTCGCGCCTGACGGTCCTTCGCGATGCAGCGGTCTCGAGACAGCCCGCTACGACGGGCCCTCACTGGCCAAGGAGCTCTCGGGATTCGAGCTGCTGCAGCAAGAGCGCAGCTGCCATGTCACGCCCGCGGCGATCGAACAGAGGTTCGTCTACTCCTTGCTGCGAAAGCTGTGAGTCTGCGTTCGTTCTGAGCCGCAGAGGCACTCGCCCGCCTTTCGTTCGTGCCTTCTGCGAACCCTTTCACCGTGGGGTGGCTCTTACCCCATGGAGGAAACGTCATGAGCGAGGCCATCGTCCGCGCCTGTGTGCACTGTGGAGCCAAGAACCGAGTGCCGAGCCAGCACCTGGCCGATGCGGGCCGCTGCGGTGGCTGCAAGGCGGAGCTGCCCCCGATCTCCGAGCCTGTAGAGGCCAATGGCGAGATCTTCGCGGCCATCGTGGGCGGTGCGCGGGTGCCCGTTTTGGTCGACTTCTGGGCCTCTTGGTGCCCGCCTTGCCGAATGGCGGCGCCTTTCGTCAAGAAGGTCGCGGCCGAGATGGCCGGCCGAGCCATCGTAGTCAAGGTGGACACCGAACGGCATCCTGAGCTGGCCGCCGCCTACGACGTCCGCGGGATTCCCAACTTCGTCGTGCTCAAGCGGGGCCAAGTCGTCAGGCAGAGCGCCGGGGTCAGTACTCAGAAGGAAATGCAGCGTTGGCTGCAAGACGCCGAGAGCCGCTGATGTTTTCGGGCAAACCAACTTGGGGTCAGCAGAGGGGGTCACTCGTGTTCGGATGGTTCAAGGGAAAATCTGCCTCGGCGAAGGCACATGAGATGGTCGATGGGGGCGCCGCGCTCGTCGACGTAAGGGAGGCTGATGAGTTCGCCGGGGGCCACCTGCCCGGCGCCATCAACATACCGGTGGGCGAGATCGAACGTCGCGCCGGCGAGATCGGGCCTCTCAGCCGTCCTGTCGTGATCTACTGCCGCAGCGGCATGCGAAGCGGTCGCGCGAAGGCGACTCTCGAGCGGATCGGATTCGTGAACGTGCACAACCTAGGTCCCAAATCGGCCTGGTGAGGTGAAGGCAGTCTCGCGATCCCGCAAGGCGCGGCAAGACTTGCGCGGCTCTCGCAGCGCCGTCGCAAGTCTTGCGCGTCCGGGGTTTACAGGCCGGCGACGTGCATGAAGATGAGGCGGACCTCGGCGTCGGACAGCTCGGCGGCCGTCCACTTCGGCATGTACTCGCGTCGGTTTGCGAACTCACCTGGGTGATGACCGGCGCGGACGTCGGTCAGGAACTTGGTCACGGGCTTGCCGGCGAGAGTTCGCATCGTGACGCCCCCTTTGCCGTCGGCGCCGTGGCAGTTTTGGCAGTAGTCCTTGTAGAGGGCCGCGCCGGTGGTGGGTTTCGGAAACTTCGCGAGATACGTGAAGATGCCCTGCAGCTGGGCGTCGGTCAGCTGGTCCGGCGCGTATTTCGGCATCGGCAACATGAACCCGGGGTGCATACGACCGTTGCGGATCACCCAGGTGGAGAAGTCGATCACGGGATGCTGAATCTCGGGCCCTTTGTCGCTGCCGGCGCCTTCGGCACCATGGCAAACCCCACACACCGCATATCCTGGTACGGCCGAGGGCGGCGGGCCGGCGTCGCCCGAGCTCGCGCCCGTATCCGTCGCGCCCGATCCGGTGGACGCGTCGGCGGTGCCCTGCTTTCCGCCCGAGCCGCCGCCTTGCCCGCTTCCGTCCCGTCCCCCCGTCGCCGCGGTCTGCCCCCCGGTGCTGGTACCCGAACCATGGCCGCCGCTGCCCCCGTGGCTCCCTTCGCCGTGGGGCGATCCGCCCGAGCCCGCTTTCCCACCGGTGGCGGAGGAGCCTCCCTTGCCGGCACCGCCTTCGCCCGCGCTGCCTCCTGCCGAAGGCGTTTCAGCTGGCATACAGGCGCCCAGCCACGTAGCCGCGGCAAAAGTAGCCAACAAGCGGCCAAAACCCATCGATTCCTTGTGCGCCATCTAGAACTCCTTGATCCGGGGTATGCGAACGAGAGCGCGGGGGACGCGCGTGATCGCTTCGTCGGGGTGACCTGTTCAAGTACCTGAAGCCAAGGTCGACCAGGCAGGGGCACAGCAGATTTTCTGCGGGCGGTATTGGCCGAAAAGGGGCTACGGACAGCTCACCCGGCCCGAAAAGCCGACCAGAGCGGCGCTCGGCGAGCAGGAAAAGGCACACGTTGCGCCTTTCACGCAAAGAAGTCCGCATACCCCGAGGCATTGAACGTCACAGCGCGAGCCCGGATCACAACGCGCCTCGCCCTGTGGTCCGAGGGTGAAGCGGCAGCGCGCGCGCGCTTCACAACGGACCCAGCCATCGTTGCCGGTGGTGAGGCTGCATTCGCTGTCCTCTTCACAGTCGGTCGTGCAGCCGGGACCACAGCTCCCTGAGCACTGGCCGTTGGCGGGGCACTCGAGCTCGCAAACGGTCGCGGTGCAGGTCTCGGTCTGGTACCCGCATCGAATGGCCGAGCAGGCGTTCGTCGCGGCGACCTCGGGCGGGTTGGTGTCGACCGCTGCGGGCGGCGCAGGCGCATCGATGCTGTGGTCGTCGAACCGGATCTCGGATTTGCAGGCGGCCATCATCGCAAGGGCGCCGGCCAGACCGATCGCGGGCAGGGTGGTGAAGCGCGCGCGCGGCGCCACGATGGCGGATTGGCGACCGGTGCTGGTCATGGAGCCGTTTCGTTCAGCTGACCGCGCGCGCGTCGGGCTGGCCCGAGCAGCGGTCCTCGCGGAAATCCCTCGATGAGCGCGTCGAGCCAACGTCGAGCGCCCGCGATGTCGCCTCGCTGGCGGGCCGCCAAGGCGCGCGCCAGGAGCTCGTTCTGTTCCGCTAGGGTCGACGGGACGGCGGCGGGCGAGGGCGCCCGAGCCGGGCTTGCGGGCGAGGGGACGGAGGTTCGGGGCGCCGATCCCCGCAGCGCTTCGTTCGACTGTGCCGCTCGGGGCAGGGCGCCGAGCGATCGCGAAGGCTGCGGCGTGTGAGCCGCCGGCGGCGTCGAGGCTGGGGGGGATGGCTCGGGGCACGCCGTTCGCCAGCTGTCGCCGGGTCCGAGACGCCAGATCTTGGCCCCCGGGGCCCGCCCTTGAACGACGACGACGCCTTCGCTGACGTGCACGTGCGTGGCCAGCCGGCCGCGGCAGTCTGGATCGGGCGCGACGGCGGCGCGGAACGCGGTTCCGCGCACCGACACCACGGTATCCAACGTGGTGATGGAAAACTCTTCGTCAATCTCTAGCTTCGAGACCTGAGCGGACACAGTGCCTGCGCGCAGACCGAGCCGTTGGCGCTGGCCCAGCTCCCGGACCTGCCTCTCGGTTCCCGCCGCTATCCGGATGGAGGTGCCCGTGGAGAGAGTCCAAGTCGCGG
>JANNNO010000203.1:0-24617 GCA_031398585.1 Myxococcales bacterium
TGACCGCGTAGACCATCTTGGCCAGCACGTCGTCGGGCGTGATGAGCTCGACCATGGATGTCTGCTCGGACGCCCAGAAGTTCTCCCAGCGGCCGCGCAGGGCGTTCTGATGTTTGGCGAACAGCTTGTGAAAGTACGTCAAGAACTCCGGGAAGCGACCCTCGTTGTCGACGATGCCGGTGTGGTGGTGGTTGGACATCGCCGCGGTGAAGATGATGTCCACGCCGCATCGCTTGGCGGCCAGCGCAAGGCAGTAGATGAAGGCGTTGTTGGTCTCGCGGTCCGGGCGCATGAAGAAGCGCCGTTCGGAACAGCGTCGAGTGACCATGTAGCAACGGCCGGGAACGACGACACGGGGAACGATCATCCCGGCTTGTCGATGGCTTACGCAACATGGGTGCCGTCGTCCGCGGCCAACCTAAATCGCCCTGCGCGAGTTGCGACCGCTGCTGAACAGCTGGTTGCGCGCGGCCTCGGTAATGGCGAGGACAGCTGGATTCTTGAGGCGGCGCTCGACCGAGACCGCGTAGAAGCGCTCCCTGATCTCGCGTGCGTGGCCGACCAACGAGACACCGTACTGGCGACAGACCTCCTTCTCGACGGCCATCGGTGCCGGAAAGATCCCGACCCCGTCCGCGCCGAAGACTTTGAGGAGCGCGCTGTCCTCGAATTCGGCGACCACGCGCGGCCTGACTCCTTGTCGCTCGAACCACTGGTGCAACGCACGCCCTAACGCGGAGCTTTCGAGTGGCAGAAGCATCGGCGCGCCATCGAGGGACTTGGGAAAGCCCCGCTTGAAAGTGCTGGCCAGAGACTTCGTCCCAAAGAAGCTCACGCCGGTCTCGCCGAGCGCGTGATTGAACGCCCGGATGTTGCTCCCGGCCGGAATCGGAGAATCCGCGATGACGATGTCGAGCGTGTGCAGCGCGAGGTCCGCGAGGAGCTTCTCGTATGAGTCCTCGTAGCAGACGATCCGCACGGGGTCGGGCAGTGATAGCGCGGGCTGAAGCAGACGGCGCACGACGAGTTTGGCCACGGCGTCGACCACGCCGACGTTAATACGCAGGGGCTGTCCGGCTCTCCTGCCCTTGACGGTGTCGAGCATCTCGCGGCCGAGCGTGAAGATCTCCTCGGCGTAGCGGTAGACCACGCGGCCCACGTCCGTAAGCGCCAACTTGCGGCCGACTTTCGTGAAGAGCCTCTCCCCGAGGCGATCCTCGAGGGTGTGAATCTGCGCGCTCAAAGTCGGGTGCGAGAGCTTGAGGACGCGCCCCGCGGCGACCAGACCTCCTTCGCGCGCGACGGTCCAGAAGTAGAGCAGGTGGTGATAGTTGACCCACTCGAAGCGCGGTAGTGACATGTCGACCATACCGACATTTTCCGTCCAACTTTCGTAAAGGTCTACATGGCTGAGACCCCGTAGAACTGACGAGTGGCAATCACCTGGGAGGAATCAACCGTGCATACCCACATCCGTCTCCGCGGGCTTGATGCGTCAGATTCTCTTCGCGAATACATCGCCCGGCGGGCGCACTCACAATTCAGTCGCTTCGGGCGTGCGATTGACTCCGTCACCGTGAGGGTGGACGACGTCAACGGGCCGCGGGGAGGTCCCGACAAGCGGTGCCACGTCACGGTTCGTGGGCCTGGCCTCGGGATCCTCACACTGGAAGACCTGAGCGCGGAGGCGCAATCGGTCGTCGACCTGGTCTTCGAGCGCGCCGCGCGCAGAGTGGGCCGTGAGATCGAGCGAACCCGTTCCATCAGACGCGAAGAGAGCCCCGCCAGAACCTAGGGAAAGAAAGAGAGATCAGAACTCGTGCCATTCGAAACCATCGGCTCGCCCCTTCTGTGGGCGGGCTTCATCGTGTTCGTGCTCGCGATGCTCGCCATCGATCTCGGTGTCTTTCACAAAAATGCGCACGAGGTGACCATCAAGGAGGCCGGGGTCTGGACCGCGGTCTGGGTGTCGCTTGCCGTCGTCTTCAATCTGGCCGTGTACCACTGGTTCGGACCGCAGCGTGCGCTCGAGTTCACGGCCGGCTATCTCATCGAAAAGGCGCTCGCGGTCGACAACATCTTCGTCTTCGTCGTCATCTTCTCCGCGTTCGCGGTGCCCGCCATCTACCAGCACCGCGTCCTGTTCTGGGGCGTCTTGGGGGCCTTGGTGATGCGCGCGGGCTTCATCCTCGCTGGCGGGGCGTTCCTGCAGCGGTTTCACTGGGCGATCTACGTCTTCGGCGCTCTGCTCGCGGTCACGGGCGTCAAGCTGCTCGTGCAGCGCAGTCAGGAGATGCATCCAGAGAAGAACCCGCTCGTGCTGTGGTTCCAACGGGTCTTCCCGATGACGCCGCAGTTCCATGGCGACAAGTTCGTGGTGCGGCAGAACGGGCGGCGATTCGCCACGCCCCTCCTGCTCGCCCTCGTGGCGGTGGAGGTGACCGACGTGATCTTCGCGGTCGACTCGATCCCCGCCATCTTCGCGGTGACTTCGGATCCGTTCATCGTGTTCACGTCGAACATCTTCGCGATCCTCGGTCTGCGCTCGCTCTACTTCTTGCTGGCCGGGATCATCACGAAGTTTGCCTATCTCAAGGTCGGTCTGTCTTTCGTGCTGATCTTCGTGGGCGCCAAGATGTTGCTCATGGACGTCTACAAGGTGCCCATCGCGGCGTCCTTGGGAATCATCGCCAGCATCCTCGCCCTTTCGATCATCGTTTCGCTCGTGAAGCCCCCGACTACAACCAACCCGTAAGGACCGCACCCAGGTTGATCAATGTCTCGCCCCCCCTGGGCGTTCATCCCCCACTCCCAGGTAGCGGACCTGTTGCCCTTGCCGTGAAGCGCTGGCGTCGAAGCGAGGTCGAAGCGGCTTTCCGGTCAAGCCTTGACGTCAACTCGGGTTGGGTCTTCAATCGAGAGGCCGATGACTCTCAAGGTGGCGATCGCGGGGGCAGGGGGGTGGGGGAAGAACCTGTTGCGGGTCTTCGCCACGCTTGATGGATGCGTGGTGCGCGCGGTCTGCGACCTGAATCAGAAGGTGCTCGACGGGCATCGGGCGACGCTACCCGACGCGAGATTCACACGGGACTTCGTCGATATCGTCCAGGATCCCGAGATCGATGCGGTCGTGATCGCGGTAGATGCACCCGCGCACCATGCCGTCGCCTTGGCGGCCTTGAACGCGCGCAAGCACGTGTTCGTCGAAAAGCCTCTGACCATCAATGTCCGGGAAGCTTACGAGCTAGAGGCCACCGCCAAGAGGGTCGACAGGAAGTTGATGGTCGGGCACTTGCTCATCTATCACCCTGCCATGACGCTCGTGAAGGAGATGTGCGATGGGGGCGAGCTCGGCGACGTCTATTACATCCACTCACAACGCCTAAACCTGGGCATCATACGGTCGAACGAAAACGCGTGGTGGTCGCTGGCACCCCATGATGTCGCGCTCGCGCTTTGGCTGTTCGGCAAGTCTCCCTCCAGCGTGACCGCGACCGGTGCGAGCTATCTGCAGACGGGCAAACACATCGAAGACGTCGTATTCGCTTCGCTCGGGTTTCCCGACGGGCGAATGGCGCAGATTCATGTGTCGTGGCTCGATCCGAACAAGATGCGCAAGCTAACCATCGTCGGATCGAAACGGATGCTCGTGTTCGATGACACCGAAGCCGACGAGAAGCTGCGAATCTACGACAAGGGCGCGGCTCCACGGCCGGGGTACGCGTCCTACGAGGCGGGGGTGGCCGTGCGCACCGGTGACATTCGGATCCCCAACATCACGATGAAGGAACCGCTCGCGCTCGAGTGCGCCGAGTTTCGTGACTGCATCCTAGAGAACCGACCGGCGCGGACGCCGGGGGGAGCTGGCGTCGAGGTCGTACGCGTCCTCGATGCGGGGGCTCAGTCACTCGCCCTCGGAGGCACTCGGGTAGAGATGTCTGCGATGCCCGTAGCGGGCTCGGGTTCATGAGCCCTGGACGGGCTCGATCCCTTCGGGTAGGGCGCGGATCAGCGCTCTGACTCGTCGGCCGGCTTGGCCGTCGAACGGCTGGTTGTATCGCTCCACAAACGCCTGGTATGCGGCGCCGTTCTCCTCGCACAGGTTGTGCGCTCGCCAGTCGTCATAGCGCGAGAAGAGTTCGTCGGGGTGTTCGGAGCCGTGGCTGAGACCCGTCTGGTCGAGGTCTGCCCCATATCGCGCTGGCGCGGGATGCCAACGTAAGTACACGATGTTCTTCCGAGCACAGACGAGACCCGTAAGCAGACTCGAAGCAAAGCTCAGGATGAGCTCGGCCTTGAGGAAGGTCTCGTGATGATCACCTTGCTGCAATATGCGAACGCGCGGATCGAGACCGTAGCCATGCCATCGCTCGGCATTGGTTCTGGGATGCAGCTTCACGGTGACTCTGACGTTGCGTTCGATCGCAAAGCGCTCGAGAGCTCTCGCGATGGACTCCTCATGGGAGGCCGTCCAGCCGAGCTGGCCCGAATCGAGAAAGGGAGAGTCGATGTAAAGGAGCGTCCGTGCTTCGCTTGCTGCCTCGAACCTGAAGTAGCGATCGAACATCGGTACGCCGGGTAGGAGAAGGCGATAGTGCTCGGCGACTCCGTGGTGAAACGCGAACTCCTCTGCGTTCACGCGGCTAAAGCAGATCGCAGATTCCGGGACCCGCTCGCGAAACTGCAGACGCGTCAAGACTCGTAGCGACGGCATGGCGATCACACCAAACGGAATCGCCAGGAAGGCGAGCCGACTCTCGAGCGTCGTCATGTACCGCAAGCTCGCGAGATAGAATCTCCTGACCGCGAGCGCTTGCTTCAAGCGTCGCCCCCGGCGCGCCATCACGCCCAAGCGGGCCCTCACCGGGATTTCATAGAGCCGACTCCTGGCGGTCGCCACGTCGCCCGCCGCCCCATGCTCCAGGTAGAACGTCGGGATCCTTCGCGCCCGTGCCGCAGCGACGAGGGCGATCTGTCGAAGATCGATGATCTCCATGAACACGATGCGGTCCGGCCGGACGGCATCTAGCAGGGCGTCTGGAGTCGGGTAGTCGCTCCAATGATAGACGCGCTCGATGAAGGGAGGCAGGGGACCAGCGTAGTCTTCCGGACTCTCGTGCCACAGTAGTTCGAACCGCAGAGCCGGCTCGCCGCCCTCGCGATCGCCAAGGTAGGCGAACCCGTCCGGCCGCTTAGGTTCGGCCAACAAGAGAACACGAACTGGGCGCCCGGGAAGCGACGGGCGCTCAGTCATTCGGGGACTCGGGGCGCGATGCTGGGGACATGCCTTTTGGGGCGCCCGACAGGCCCAACGCCCTGAACGCCGGCGGCCTTTTGCCAGTGTTCACGGGGCGAGTCAAGAAGCGACGGCGCGGACGCGTCAAGAGTCAGTCGTCGTGCCCCTTAAGACGGCTCGGCGTGATGTCGATATCACATTGCAATGGGCATTACGGTTGCAGCGTCCATGAACAGTATGGTTCGGGACGGATTTCTCCGCCTCGGCAACATCCTCCCTGCGCAAGCGTGCGCTGACCTTGCCGGCAAGATTCGCGCACACCGCTCGTTCGGGCCTCAGCTGTTTCTCAGTGAGCGGGAGTTTCGCGCCAATCCGACCATGGTCGGCGTCAATCCCCGCAAGGGGCGCAATCTGCTCGAACCACTCGAGCCTGACCTGGCCTTCATCGATCAAAACCCGGCGATGAAGAGTGCGCTGACGGACCTACTTGGCGCCGAGTACCAGTTGATGCAACGAAAGGTGGTCTGTGGGGTCCCCCACGATTGGCTACCCGAGTGGTTGCTGAAGGAAACGAGGGACTATGGCATCGCAAATCTCGGGTCCTACATCCGTCCGGAGTACCGAGACATCACCTACTTTCACGGTATCGATTTTCATCAGGACATCATCGATTGGCGAGGTCGCAAGCCTGACTTCATCACGCTGTATGTCTACATCGAAGAAGTCACCGAGAAGGATGCGCCGCTCTTCATCCTGCCGCAGAGTCATCGCCTTGGCGCGACCACCTTTCCGCACCAGCTCAGGAGCGCGGCCAATGACTCCAGGCTCGAGTACACATCACCCGAGGGGCGGTCGATCAAGACGACGCCAGAGATGCTACTCGGCTCGGCCGGCTCCGTATCGCTCTGGCATCCGTTCTTCCTGCATGGGACGCGTCCCGACACCAACTCTCGCGAACGCATCTCGCTGAGATACTTGATCGGGCGTTCGTCTACCGCCGCCCATTGCTTTTTGGACGAGGTCAACAAGGGCATAGAGGGGGCGATGACCCTTCAGGTCACCCAAGAGGATGCGGACGCCACAGGAAAAGTCGTCAGGCTCGGGAACATCATCAACGCCATCCCGTCGCGATAATTTCGACAGCGGGGCAGACGAGGTCAGAAAATGAACCGGATGAACGTGCCCCTGCTCGACCTGAAAGCGCAGTTCGCCACTGTCGAGGCTGCGGTCCGTCGAGAGATCGACGAAGTGATCGCATCCCAGCATTTCATCCTCGGTCCCAAGGTCGACGCGCTGGAAGCGCGGGTCGCCGAATACGCTGGCGTCAAGCACGCCATTGGCGTTTCCTCGGGCACCGACGCGCTTCTCGTGGCCTTGATGGCCCTCGACATCGGCCCAGGCGATGAGGTCATCACCACGCCGTACACCTTCTTTGCCACCGTCGGTTGCATTGTCCGCCTCGGGGCGCAACCGAGGTTCGTCGACATCGAGCCTGATACGATGAACCTCTCGATCGCCTCGGTCGAACGAGCGCTGAGTTCAAAGACCAAGGCCGTCCTGCCGGTACACCTTTTCGGACGCTGCGTGGACGTAGCCGAGCTGCGCGCCCTTCTCGATCCTCGCGGCATTCCGGTCATCGAGGATGCGGCGCAGGCCCTCGGCGCCGAGAGCCATGGTGCACGCGCCGGTGGGCTCGGTGCGATCGGCTGCTTCTCCTTCTTCCCGTCGAAGAACCTCGGATGCTTCGGCGATGGCGGTGCCGTCACGACCAATGACGACGCGCTCGCCAAGAAGCTTCGCATCTTCCGAAACCACGGCGCCTCCCCGAAGTACTTTCACCAGTTCGTGGGAGGCAACTTCCGGCTGGACGCGCTCCAGGCGGCGGTGCTGCTGGCCAAGTTTCCCCATCTCGATGGATGGACCTTGCGGCGGCAGGCCAATGCCGAGCTATATGCCCGGCTTTTCGAACAGCGCGGCCTTGTCTCGCCCGTTGGACCATTGTCGCTGCCGCCACCGTCGGGGCCGCGCGACCGACACGTCTTTAATCAATACGTCATCCGCGGGCGCGATCGGGACGGCCTTGGCGCTGCCCTGAAGGCCGATGGGATTCAGACCGAGGTCTACTACCCGCGTCCCATGCACTTGCAAGACTGTTTCGTCGAGCTGGGACTTGCCAAGGGTAGTTTCCCTGTGGCTGAGGCATGCGCGCAGGACTCCTTGGCATTGCCGGTGGCGCCGGAGGTCTCATCGGCAGCGATCGAATACGTCGTGGAACGGATCGGGGCGTTCTATCGACTTGGCTGAGAAGCCAACTTCACAAGGGCGTGCACGCTTCGGTGTCGATGCGGTAGCGAAGACCGCAGCGGCCGCATTCGGCCGAGGCTGCGTTCGCGAGCTTCTCGCCGCAGCGACAGACCCAGCCGGTTCGGCGGGCTGGTGAACCCTTGACCAGCGCGTAGGCAGCGACGTCACGCGTGACCGTCGCGCCGGCGGCCACGAAGCAGTACTCGCCCAGTGTCGTCCCGCAGACTATCGTTGCATTGGCGCCAATCGATGCACCCTTGCGAACCAGCGTCGGGCGGTACTCATTCTTTCGCTCGATGAAGGCCCGGGGGTTGAGAACGTTGGTGAAGACCGCTGATGGCCCGCAGAAGACATCCGCTTCGAGGGTCACATCGTCGTAAAGCGAGACATTGTTTTGAACCTTGGCCCCGTCACCAAGCACCGCGCGGCTACCGACGTAGACGTTCTGACCAAGGACACAGTTTCGCCCGATGCGAGCGTTCTTCATGACGTGACTGAAGTGCCAGATCTTGGTTCCCTCGCCGATCTCGCAGGGCTCGTCGACGAGGGCCGTCGGGTGCACGAAGACCTTGGCTGTCATGGGAGGTCTCCTAAGTGCCGTCGTTCTTCCGAAGAAGCTGGCGCGGATCGATTCCGGCTTGCCGGGCTTTCGCCAGGTAGGTACCCAGGCCGCTGAAAATGAACAAGAAGATTAGGATCTGAGCGCGCTGCCGGAACGCTGAGCCGACGTTCCCGTGCATGAGCGCGTAGACCGAAGTCAACGTTGCTGAAAAGACGATGAGGGGCGACGTGTCTGCAAAGCGATTGCGAAAGGAAAATGCGATGCCCTTGAGCGTCGCTGGAAAGAGCGTCCACCAGAAAATCGTCTCCGGTGCCGCGATCAATGCGCGAAGCGACGTCATTTGCCAGGGAAAGGGCGCCAGCAAGAGGTGAGCGACCCCTATCGGCAAATAGGCGAGCGCCGCCGTCGGCTGACTTATGTCGACGTCGGCATCAAAGCCCGATCGTGCGGTGCTGGCCATGCCGCGACGATATTGAGAGATGTAGTCCAGCGAGAGGTACTGCGAGGCATCGGTCTCCGCGCGATCAGTGAGACCGAGGAGGGCGAACAGCCCACCAAAGGCCGCGACGAGAAAGATCTGACGATAGACGCCGGATAGGTGCCTGAGCCCTCGATCTAGAACCAGGGATGTGACGATCGCGAAGACGACGAAGTACACGATGTAGAAACGCATCGGCTGAATGGCGAGCAAAGGCAGGAAGGTGCCTCCAAGTGTTCCCAACGTCACCCGACGCTTGAGCTCGATGCATGATGAGAGTGAGAGGACGATCGCGAAGGTGACTGGAACGTCCTTGAGAGCGATGGAACCCCAAAGCACCATCGATGGCATGAGAGCCACCAGGACCGCTGCCCGTCGTGCCACCAGGTTGTGAAAGAGCCGGTCGGCGAGGCGATACACCAGGAAGACGAGCAGACTTCCCAGCAGGGCATTGAACATCGACGCGTTGGCTCGATATCGCCCGAAGACGTAGTAGACACCGGCCGCGAGGTTGATGAAGCCGAAGTTCACAGGTGGCGTGCTGAGGGGGGGCGCTTCCCCGCGCCACACCGACGCGAGCAGCATCGCGTAGACCTCGGTTCCGTCGGCATCTTCGTGAAACAGACGAAGTTCGGGAAAGGTCGCGAACATCGTCGCCGCGGCCGTCCTCAAGAGGAACGCGGCTACGAGTAAGGAGAGAAGCCACGAGCGCTCCTCGGCGGGAAGGTTCTTCGTTATGCTGACGAAGATCACCATCCCGATCGGGACGAAGGCAAAAAGCGGGACCAGAACATCCATCGAACCGGTTTTCCTCTCCTCGATGCGCGCCCAGTGGCGTCTTGCGGCGGGCTCACGATAACTCAGACCGTCGCCGCCGGCGCTCTCCCATCGCAGGATGGTGTGCAAATCCGAAGCGCTGGCGACTCGCCATCGTATCACCCGAAGATCGGGGCGCAGATCGGCGCCAAGATGCCTGGCCCCCGGAGACGACTCGCATCGTCCTCCATACGACGTGTGACCACATCGGACTCGAACGCCGAAATCGCGCGCCTCAGGCCTGAGGAGGCGGCCGGAGACCGGGCCTTTACGGCCGTGGGATCTGGTACACTCCGCCGCTCCTAACCATCATGAACCATATCGATTTTGACCTCGCTGGGCGCGGCGTTCTGATCACGGGCGGCACAGGCTCGCTGGGGAACAAGCTGACCGAGATCATTCTTCGGCGGTATCCCAACGTCGGTCGACTCGTGATCTTTTCGCGAGACGAGCAGAAGCAGTTTCAGATGGCGCAGCGGTTTCCGCCCAATCGCTACCCGGCCATCCGCTACTTCATCGGGGATGTGCGGGATCGCGCTCGTCTGGCCACCGCGCTCAAGGGCATCGACGTCGTGATTCATACGGCGGCCATGAAGCATGTGCCCATCGCCGAGTACAACCCGATGGAGTGCGTCAAGACGAACGTCCTCGGCGCTGAGAACGTCATCAACACGGCCCTGGAGAGCGACGTGAAGGTGGTCGTCGCGCTCTCGACCGACAAGGCTGCGGCTCCGATCAACCTCTACGGTGCGACGAAGTTGACGTCGGACAAGCTATTCGTTGCGGCCAACAACATTCGCGGCAACAAAGACATTCGCTTCAGCGTGGTTCGCTACGGGAATGTCATGGGCTCCAACGGGTCTGTGATTCCCTTCTTCTTGTCGAAGCGGAAGGAAGGCGTCTTGCCGATCACGGAACCGACCATGACTCGGTTCAACATCTCGCTGGAAGCCGGCGTCGATATGGTCTTGTTCGCAGCGGCCAAGGCTTGGGGGGGTGAGATCTTCGTCCCGAAGATCCCTTCGTATCGGATAATCGACGTCGCTCGAGCCGTCGGTCCGAATTGCCGCCAGGACATCGTCGGGATTCGCCCAGGTGAGAAGATCCACGAGGAGATGATCACCAGCTCGGATTCGTTCACCACCTACGATTTGGGCCAGTACTACGCGATCTTGCCTCAGATCCCGATGTTTGCTCTCGACGAGTACGTGGCCCACTTTGCCGCTCGTCTGGTGGAGCGCGGCTTTCACTACAACTCGGGGACCAACCCGGAATGGTTGGGTGTGGATGAGCTCCGAGCTTTGATCAAGGAGCACGTCGATTCCACGTTCGACTGGCGGAACGGGTGATGGCTGTGGGCAAACCTGGTCGCACGCTTCCCTATTCGCGCCAGACCATCACCGATGCCGACATAGCAGCGGTCGTGGAGACGCTGCGATCGGACTTTCTCACGCAGGGTCCTGCTGTCGAACGTTTCGAGAAGGCATTTGCGAGCTACGTAGGAGCCAAACACGCGGTTGCCGTCGCGAATGGAACTGCGGCCTTGCACTTGGCCGCCATGGCTCTGGGAGTGGGCCCGCAGTCCCGCGTTCTCACGACGCCGATCACATTCGCGGCGTCAGCTAACTGCATTCTTTACTGTGGCGGGACCGTCGACTTCGTCGATATCGATCCGCAGACCGCCCTGATGAGCCTCGACGGGCTGAGGGCCAAGCTAGCGCAGCACCCCAAGGGCACATACGCTGGCGTCGTCATCGTCGACTTCGCTGGTCGAACGATGGATCTTCCCCAGGTCAACGCGATCGCGAAGGAGCACGGGTTGTGGGTCATCGAGGATGCTTGCCACGCCGCGGGCGGGGATTTCGTCGATCGCCTCGGCAAACACCACCGCGCTGGCGCGGGTGAGCACACCGACCTCGCTGTGTTCTCGTTCCATCCGGTCAAGCACATCGCCTGCGGCGAGGGCGGGATGATCACGACCGGATCGGATGAGTTGGCGGCTAAGCTGCGCGTGCTCCGAACCCATGGCATCACTCGCGGCTCTTCGGTTGAGGATCCGGAGGCGGGGGCCTGGTTTTACGAGATGGTCTCGTTGGGCTTCAACTACCGCCTTTCGGACATCCACGCCGCCCTCGGCAGCGCTCAGCTCTCTCGCAACGATGAGGGGCTTGCCCGTCGTCGCCAGCTCGCGGTCCGTTATGACCTGGGTTTTCAGGGAAGCGCAGTCCGTACGTACCGGGCCGGGGACGATCCGGGTCACGCGCATCACCTATACGTCGTCGAAGTCCCTGGACGGAAGGCGCTCTACGAGCACTTGCGCAGCAAGGGCATCTTCACTCAGGTTCACTACATTCCGGTCCACACCATGCCGTACTACCGCAAGCAAGCCGGTACTGCGAAGCTGACTCTCCCTGCCGCCGAGGCCTACTACAGTCGATGTCTCAGCTTGCCACTGTTCCCCGGCCTCACTGACGGGGAGCAGGACTACGTCATCGAAACGGTACGCGATTTCGTGGGGTCCGCGCAGTAGGCACGGCGCGCATGGCGCGACCGCTGATCGTGTTTCGGGCGAGCGCAGGCGCTGGGATCGGGCTGGGCCACCTGCGGCGATCGCTGGCGCTTGCGGGCGCACTGAAGAGGGAAGGGGCTGACTGCCGTTTCGTGGTCGATCGCGATCCGACCGTGGTGGCCTACCTCGAGCGCAGTCGCGTGCAATTCTGGGAAGTCGAGCCGGAGGCGGATCGGAATCTGAAAGCCACGCGGGGTATCTTGGCGAGCGCCGCAGCCGCTGTCGTCGTGGTCGATTCCTATGAGTTCACCGGGCGGGCGATTGGTGCGATTCGCGAGTCGAAAGTGGTCGTCATCGACGACATGGCGGATCGCAAACTCCCTGTCGATCTGATCGTCAACAGTGCGCCGGCAGCGGATCGTTTGCGTTATCGCGTTGGTGATCAGACGCGGCTGCTGCTGGGTGCCAAGTACATGTTCGTGCGGCAGGAGTTCCTGACCTCGCGACCCCGGCGCATAGGCTCACGATTGAATCGCGTGATGATCACGGTTGGCGGCATGGACGACACCGGCCTTTCGGCGCGACTGATTCTTTGTGCCCGCAAGGCGCTGCCCTCGGTTCGAATCGACGCTGTCGCGGGGCCCCTCTTCTCGGCGAAGAGTCTCAGCAAGCTGCGGGCACTCGCGCGCAAGGACGCGCGGCTCACGGTGCTGCAGGCGCCACCGACCCTTCACAGGATCATGAAGGCCGTGGATCTCGCCATCACGGGCGGCGGCCAGACGACGTTCGAGCTGGCTGCTTCGGGGACGCCGGCGATCGCACTGCGCATCGCCGACAATCAGACCGGCGCGCTCGATGCGCTTCATGCGCGAGGCACGCTCGAATGGATCGGCGACGCCGCCGCTGACCAGGTAAGCGAGCGCCTCGTGGCCGCCCTGCAGCGCCTCGAGCGCGATTCGGCGGCGAGACGGAGAATGAGCGCCGCCGGTCGCCGAACGGTCGATGGCAAAGGACTGGGGCGAACCGCGAGGGAGATCCTCTCCCTGGCGCGGCCCGGTTCGCTATCCAAGCAGAGCCCCAACGCTGGTTCCGGCAAGGTAGGTTCCGGCTCCAGGAGGTCACGATGATCGTTCTGAGACCCCTGCGCGAAGGCGACAAGGACCAGATGCTGGCCTGGCGGAACTCGCCCGAGGTCGCGCAGTACATGTATTCGGACCACGTCATATCCGCTGACGAGCACGAACGCTGGTTCAGTCGGGTGCTACTGCGGCCCCCGACGTCGATGTACTGGATCATCGAGGTCGACGGACGCGGCATCGGCGTCGTCAACCTCGTCGACATCAACCGCAGTGACAAACGCTGCAGCTGGGCCTTCTACATCGCGGATCCAGCAATGCGCGGCTCAGGCGTCGGCCCGGCGCTCGAGTTCGCGGTGCTCGAGTACGTGTTCAACCGGCTTGGCATCGAGAAGCTCTGCTGCGAGGTACTCGAAGGCAACGAAGCCGTCGTCAATCTCCACAAGAAACTTGGCTTTCAGCAAGAGGGACACCTGCGTCAGCAGGTGATTAAGGGCGGCCAGCGACGAGACGTGCACGTGCTAGGCATGCTGACCGAAGACTGGGTCAAGCTTCGTGATTCTCCCCTGGCCAATCGGCTGCGCGGCAAAGTCAGCATCACCGAGTGACGACCGGCTCGCCTTGCGTGAGCATCTGTCGCTCACAGGGGCGTCCTTGCCTGGGTTCGGTGGGAGAAATATAGTGATCCGACACCCGGAGACTCTGCGATGAAGATCCGCGACATAGCTTTTGCTCTGCCTTCCACGCAGGTCTCCTCGCAGACCATCGCCGAGTGGACCGGTGCGGATCCGACGTTCATTCTCGAGAAGGTCGGGGTCGCCAATCGCGCCTTTCTCGCCGCTGATGAAGCGCCGTTGACGCTGGCGACGCAGGCCTGCGAGTCCTTGTTCGCGCGGAACCCGACTCTCGCCCGCGAAGACGTCAGGCTGCTCATCCTTGTCACGCAGACGCCGGACTTCCGGTTGCCGCACTCGTCCGCGCTCTTGCAGCACAACCTCAAGCTGCCCGTGGGTACGGCGGCTTTCGACGTCAGTCTTGGCTGTTCCGGGTGGACCTATGCGCTCACGGTGGCCAAGGGCTTCATGGCGACCGAAGGGATCAAGGAGGCGATCCTCGTGACCTGCGATCCCTATTCGCGCGTCATGGATCAGGCCGACAAGGAGACGGTCAGCGTTTTCGGCGATGCCGCTACGGCGACCTGGCTGTCATCGGAGGTGGGCGCAGAGCTCGGCCGCCTGGAATTCGGGACTGACGGCGGCGGCGGCATGAACCTCGTCATCAAGTCGGGGGGTGGTTCAGCTCCCATCTCCTCGGTCTGGTCGGGCGAGACGGCACCCGCGGCATCCGCGGATTTCCGCGTGAAAATGAATGGACGCGCGGTCTTCAACTTCGTGATGGATCGCGTCCCCAAGTCCGTCGACCGGTGTCTCGAGCTCAACGGCTTGCAGAAGGCCGACGTGGACCTTTTCGCCTTTCACCAGGCGAGCAAGTTCTTGCTCGACAACCTAGCGCGCCGAATGGCTCTGCCCGCCGAGAAGGTGCCGAGCAATCTGCGAGAGATCGGCAACACCGTCTCCTCGTCCATCCCTCTTTTGCTTTCTCAGCTCAAGGACGAGGGGCGCTTGGCCGGCAAGCGAGTCGTCGTTTCGGGCTTTGGCGTAGGCCTTTCCTGGGCGACCAACGTCCTGCACTTTCCAGCCAACTGAATACAGAACCCACGGCACGAGGAAATCGAAAAATGACTCAGCAAGAAGCTCGGGAAAAGATCGCCGTGGCGTTGGAAAAAGCGCGAGATGGTAAGCCGGCCGACTTCACCGACGACACCGACCTCGTCGCCGACAAGGTCATCGATTCGCTCGAAGGCATGGTGTTCATCGAAGAGCTCGCGGCGCTGACCGGGAAGATCTTCCCGGACGATCTCAACCTAGGCAAGGCGGGCCTCTTCAAGGTCAGCAAGCTCATCGAGTACTTGCTCGCCTGAGCGGGCCACGCCCCCCCGCTCGGGCTCAACCGCCGACGAGTGACCAGGAAAGCGGCGTTCCCCGCTGCACATCGCGCACCGCCTTGCGGCCGATGACCTCGTCGATGTAACGAGGCGCGAGGCCATGACCGGGGCGGATGATGCGGACGTTGTCTCGGGTGTAGGTCTCGCCGGCCTTCATGTCTTTGACCACGAAGACGGAACGCCGGAATGGCTTGCTCGCAGCCTCCTTCGCGCTGACCTCATAGCGAACTTCGCCGAGCGCCTTCTCGACCGTCCGGATCGATTCCACCATCGCGCGGAACTCGTCAGGCTCGAGGGAGAAGCTGCTGTCCGGCCCCGGATCGTTCCGCGACAACGTGAAGTGCTTCTCGATGATGCTAGCCCCCAGCGCGACGGCGGCGGCGGGAACCGCGATGCCCATCGTGTGGTCCGACAGGCCTGCGACGACGCCGAACGCCTCGGCGAGGTTGGGAATCGTTCGCAAGTTCATCTCTTCGGGTAGCGCCGGGTAGGCGCTCGTGCACTTCAAAAGCGCGAGGGCGGGGCAGCCGGCCTGCCGTGCAGTTCTAACGGCCTCATCGATCTCGGCCAGTGACGCCATGCCGGTCGACATGATGATCGGCTTTCGAGTGGCGGCGATCTTCCTGATCAGCGGGAGGTCCAGAATCTCGGCGGAGGCGACCTTGTAGACCCCGACGCCCAGGGTCTCGAGAAAATCCACCGCGGTGTCGTCGAACGGGGTCGAGAAGAAACCCATGCCCAGATCGTCAGCGACGCGCTTGAGCTTGGGCTGCCAATCCCAGGGTGTATACGCTTCTCGATAGAGGTCGTGCAGCGTACGGCCGTCCCAGAGCGTTCCACCCTTCACGCGGAAGTAGTCGTTGTCGCAGGGGATCGTGAGGGTGTCCGCGGTGTACGTCTGAAGCTTGATGGCGTCGGCGCCGGCGGCTTTCGCGGCCTCGACGACTTTGACGGCGTGATCGAAGCTGTGGTTGTGGTTCGCCGACATCTCGGCGACCAGGTAGGCGGGATGCCCAGGGCCGACCGTGCGACCATCGACGAGAAACTCGCTCTTCATGAAGTCAGATCTCCTGTTCGCGAAGGCCGTCTTGGCCTCGATCGCGCCCGCGCTTGTCACTGCCGCAGTCCCGCGCTGCACCCGCTGCTTTCGTCACGAGCGCATGGTACACAAGCGTCCTTCCCTTATGAAGCCCCCGACATGAAGGCCCCGACGCGGCAGTCGCTGGCGAGCATTGCGGCGCTCATCCGGCCCGAGAGAAGGCGGTTTGCCGGCGTTTTGCTGCTGGCCGCGGTCGCGGCCTTTGCCGAGTCGGTCGGCCTTGGGTTGATCGCGGTCACCTTGAGCACCCTGGTCGGCGGCGGGACCAACCCGGCCGGGTCCAGTTTCGGGTTCATGCGGGCGATCGAGGAGCATGCGCGTTCGAGCCCCGGGACGTTCTTTGCGGCGCTTGGCCTTGCCTACGTCGTGCGCGGCGTCCTCTCGCTGGTTGCGAACTACGTGGCGATTGCCCTCGCGCTACGCGTCGCCGACGGCTGGCGTCTACGCGTGCTGCGGGGGTTGTTGCACGCGTCGTCGCGCAAGCTGCCCGACAAGCAGGGGCACCTGCTGCAGCTGGTGATCGACGAGCCAGCCATCGCCGGTACGGGGCTCTCCGCTGCTGGAATCATGGTGCAGAACGTGGTCGCCGCGCTGGCCGTCTACGGCACGCTCCTTCTGCTCTCGCCGGCCACGACGGCGGTGCTGACCGTGGTGGCGGTCATGGCGATGGGCGTCTTGATGCTGATCTTCCGCATCTCGCGGCGGATCGCCGAGCGACGGGAAGGGGTGGTCAGCGCCGCTTACGGTTACCTCACCGAAGCGCTCTCGGCGATTCGCCAGATTCGCCTCTTCGGGCTCGAATCGATGGTCGAACGAACCGCCGAGGCGCGCCTCACGGAGATGCGACACATCAACCGCGGATCCCTGGTCATCTCGTCCTCGCCGCGGGTCGCGCTCGAGCTGGTCTTCGTACTCGGCTTTGCCATCGTGATCGCGGTGTGGGGGCAGAGCGCGGGCAAGGAAGAGGTCATCTCGGGTGCCGGCCTCGCGGTCATCGCGGCGATGCGCCTTCTGCCGAGCTTCTCGGCCGCCGCCGGCACCTGGGTGCAGATCCAGCTCGCCATCCCCGCGCTGGCCCGCATCGAAGCGACCCTGCGCGACCTCGAAGGCGCCAGCGAAGTGACCGGCGGCAAAGGCGAGGTGCTCCCGCCGCTGTCGCGCGCGGTCCAGTTCCAGCGGGTCGGATTCAGCTACCCCGGCCGGCCGCAGATCTTGAAGGACGTCGACCTCGAGATCCCCAAGGGATCGTTCGTGGCGCTGGTGGGGCCCTCGGGGTCGGGCAAGTCGACGCTGCTCGATCTGCTGACCCGGCTGCACACGGCAGATGCGGGCGAGATCCTCGTCGATGGACGTCCGCTGGTCGGTGCCGACGTCTGGGCCTGGCGCCAGCAGCTTGGGGTCGTGTCGCAGGATGGCTTTCTCATGCACGGCACGGTGAGGGAGAACCTGGTGCTGCTGCGGCCCGAGACGACTGACGCCGAGTTGCGCGCGGCGGTCGCATCGGTCGGTGCCGACGCCATCATCGCCGACCTGCCCCAGGGCTACGACACGATCATCGGCGAGCGCGGCGTCTCGCTGTCGGGCGGACAACGCCAGCGCCTCGCCCTCGTGAGGGTGCTGCTGCGGCGGCCGCGCATCCTGGTGCTCGACGAGGCGACCAGCGCCCTCGACGCGGAATCCGACGAGGCGGTCTACCGGACGATCGCGGCCCTGAAAGGCCACATGACCATCGTCGCCGTCGCTCACCGCATTCGAAGCATTCAGCGGGCGGACCGCATCTACGTGCTTCAGGATGGCCGCGTGGTCGAGACGGGCCGCCATGACGAGCTGCTGGCCCGCGGGGGGCTTTACGCGCTCTTGGCCACCACGGGAGAGGGACCTGCCGGGCGAGCCGATCCAGGCGTGGCGAGCCCTCCCCCGGCGTGACATCGGCGTGACAGGAGTGGCCGGAAGCCCCGTCTGACCGGCCGCCTGGGCAAATCGTGGGCTTTGGCGCTCCGCCCACGGCTGCGCGGTGGGTTTCCTGGGTCTCACTCAGGCCGAGCTTGGTGACCGAGACGGGATCGTGATAAAAATCCCCGGCTTTCCGAAGGGCTTAGTTCATGCGTTATCTCATTACCGGCGGCGCTGGGTTCGTTGGCTCTCACTTGGCAGACGAGCTGCTCAAGCAAGGGCACGAGGTGTTTGTCGTCGACGATCTGTCGACTGGCAGCATCGCCAACATTCGGCACCTCAAGACCAACAGCAAGTTCCACTACGTCATCGACACCTGCGAGAACACGCAGCTGATGGCGGAGCTGGTGGATACATGTGATCGCATCTACCACCTGGCTGCTGCGGTCGGCGTCAAGCTGATCGTCGAGTCGCCGGTCCGCACCATCGAGACCAACGTTCACCTCACCGAGGTGATGTTGACCCTGGCGAACAAGAAAAAGCGGCCGATTCTGGTGGCTTCGACCAGTGAGGTCTACGGCAAGAGCACGGACTTCCCGTTCCGCGAGGACGGCGATCTGGTGCTCGGCGCCACCCACAAGGGGCGCTGGTCCTACGCCTGCTCCAAGGCGATCGATGAATTCCTCGCGATTGCCTACTGGAAAGAGCGCAAGCTTCCCACAGTGGTCGTGCGCCTCTTCAATACGGTCGGTCCGCGGCAGACCGGCCAGTACGGCATGGTCATCCCGAATTTCGTCCGCCAGGCGCTGGCCGGCGTGCCGATCACCGTCTACGGCGATGGGCAGCAGTCGCGCTGCTTTACCCACGTAGCCGACGTCGTGCGCGCGCTGATCGGCCTGCTCGACAACGAGAAGAACTACGGCCAGGTCTTCAACGTCGGCAACACGACCGAGATCTCGATCGGCGATCTCGCGCGGGTCGTCAAGGAGCTCTGTGGCTCGCGCTCCGAGATCGTGAACCTCGCTTACGAAGAGGCTTACGAGCAGGGCTTCGAAGACATGCGGCGCCGGGTACCCGACATCTCGAAGATCGGCGGTGCGATTGGCTGGAAGCCGACCATCCCGCTCGAGCAGATACTCAAAGACGTCATCGAGCACTTTCGAGGGCTCTAGCGGGCGGCGGTGGGGACGATGGGCTGGCGAGACTACGGAATTTACTTTGCGGTGACGTTCCTGGCCGCCATCCCCCTGGTGCTGGGGACCCGGGCGGCGGCGCGGCGTTTTGGCCTGGTCGCCATGCCTCGGGCCGATCGCTGGCATCGCAAGCCGACGGCCCTCTTCGGTGGCGTCGGGATCTTCGCCGCGTTTGCGCTGGTGATGGTCTGGTACCCGCCCAAGGACTTCTCGGGCGATCAGCTGCTGCTGGTCTGCTGCGCTGGCATGTTCGCGCTGGGGCTGGTCGATGATTTTCTGCGCCTCAAGCCCTATTCCAAGCTGATCGGGCAGATCATCTTCTCGACCGCGTTCACGCTCTACGGCACGCGGTTGCATTGGCTGCCGTCTCCCGTGCTCGATCAGGCGCTCACCATCTTCTGGCTGGTCGGCATCGCCAACGCGGTCAACCTGCTCGACAACCTCGATGGCCTCGCGGGCGGCGTGGCGGCGGTGGCGGCGGCTTATCTCGTCTTCTTCTGCCACGTCTCCGATCACCACTCGGCAGCCGCGATGGCGGCGGCTTTTTGCGGCGCGCTCGCGGGCTTCCTGGTCTTCAACATCAACCCGGCGTCCATCTTCATGGGCGACTGCGGATCGCTGTTCATAGGCTTTTTCCTCGGCGGCGTGACCCTGGTGTCGAACGCCAGTCAGCCGACGCCCGGCCTGCGCCGCAACATGATCGCGGTGCTCGCGGGTCCCGTGCTCTTGCTGCTCATCCCGATCGTCGACACGACCCTGGTCACCGTGATGCGCAAGCTGAACGGACGGCCGGTCTCACAAGGTGGGCGCGATCACGCCTCACACCGCTTGGTCGCGCTCGGCTTTTCCGAGCGGACCGCGGCGTTCGTGCTTTGGGGCCTGTCCGCCGTGTCGGGCGGCATCGCGGTCGCGGTCCGGGTGATGGAATGGCCGCTCAGCGTGTTGCTGGTGCCGCTGTTCGGCCTCGGCGTGCTCGGTTTCCTCATCTTCCTCGGCCGCGTGCGGGTCTACCAGCCGGTCGACAGCCCCGCTGAGGGGCAGGGCAAGGCGCTCTTGCCGACGCTGGCGGACTTCGCGTACAAGCGCCGCGTCTTCGAGGTGCTTCACGATCTTCTGGTCATCGTGCTGGCCTACTACGGCGCGTTCTTACTTCGCTTCGACGGCGAACTGGTCGAGCCGTTCTACACGCAGTTTCAGGCGTCCATGCCGGTGCTGGTGTTGATCCAGATCAGCGCGTTCCTGGCGCTGGGCCTCTACCGGGGCCTCTGGCGTTACACCTCGGCGTCGGACCTCGTGACGCTCATGCGCGCGGTGGGCGGCGCCTGGATCGCGACCATCATCGCCTTTTCGTTCGTCTTTCGCCTGGACGGCTTTTCCCGCGGCGTCCTCATCATGGACGGCATCCTTCTCGCGCTCGCCATCGCGACCAGCCGCCTCAGCTTCCGCCTGGTGCGCAACTACGTCGATCGCATCAAGTCGGCGCGCGACTCCCGCCGCGTGCTCATCTACGGTGCGGGCGACGGCGGCGAATTGCTCGTGCGCGCGCTGCTCAACGACTTTCACATGGGCCTGCGCCCGGTGGGCTTTATCGACGACGATCCGCAGAAGCGAGGCCGGATGATTCACGGCCTGCGCGTCTACGGGCCGGTCGAGAGCTTGAAGGACGTCGCGGGCAACAACGAGATCGACGAGATCGTCATCTCGACCGACAAGATCCCCGCCGAACGCACCGCCGTGCTGGTCCGCTTCAGCGAGCTCGCCGGCATCCGCATGCGCAAGATGCGCATCGCGCTCGACTGACCCGGGCCAGCGGTCACTCTTCCCCCACCCCCCGGTGATTGGCCGCGGTGATTGGCCGCGGTCATTGGCCCCGGTTGTCGCCCCCGGTTGTCGCCCCGGGAAGGAGACCCCGACGGTCGCAACTCCTCAAGGTCCGGGTTCGGCGCCGCGGGTGGTCTCTCCCCGCAGCTGCACCAAGATCCGCGCCCGCGCTCGGGCGGCCGCCGCGGCGGCAGCGTCGCCCTCCTTGTCGGCGATCTCGGCCAGTAATTCTTCGCCAGCGATGCGATCGGCGAAAGGCAGGTTGCGGGTGGCGTCCTCGGCCAGCAGGGAGCGGGCGTTGGTCAGATCGCCGTGCTCGAGCAGCACGCGGGCGCCTTTCACCGTGAGACCCCCTTCGTGAGGCATGAGGATGGCCGCCTTACGTACCAGCTCGCGCGCGGCCTCGAGCTCACCGCCAGCGGCAAGCCCCCGCGTGGCCAGCTCGAAGCCCTCGGGCGTGCTCGGTCCCCGCGCCAGGGCGGTGGCGGCTTCTCGGATGAACTCCTTGTTGCCGCTCGAGAGCGCAATTTGCGTGCGGCGGACGAGGGCGGCCTCGCTGCTTTCGGCGAAGGTGACGGCCTTGCGAGTGGCGGCGTCGGCTTCCGAGACACGGCCCAACGACACGAAGTAGCTGGCCAGTTTGAACAGATGAGTCGGGTCGCGCGGAACCGTCCGTTCCAGCTGCGCGCTGCCGACCAGGCGCTCCATGCGCTCGTAGCTGAGATCGGCGCCGAGCTCGTTGGCGAGGCGAAGCTCGATCGCTGCCTGTGACGGTCGCCCGAGGCGCACGAGCAGATGCGCCGTCAGCACGTGCGGCGCGGGCGCCGCCGGATAGAGCCGTTGCGCGCGGTTGAGCTGCCGGAGCGCCTCGCTGGCAGGAGGATCTGCGCGCATGGCCCAGCGAGCGGCGAGCAGCGCAAAGTCGTGATCTGCCGGGTGGCGTGAGATGGCGGCGTTGATCAGCTCGCCCGTCATGGGGTGCTGCTGGGCGAGCGCGGCGCGAATCCGGCCGGCGTCGGCGTCCCCGGTCCGTCCCGCCGCCCACGCGGCCCCCGCCACCAATCCGGCTCCCGCCACGGCCGCTCCGACCGTGCTTCCGACGAGCACGACGGCGCTCCGTGCGGGGCGTGGCTGCCGGGTCGCGGGCTTTTCGCTTCGCTGCGCGCCCATCGCGTCGAGGCTCATGAGCCTGCGCCCGCTAACCAGCCCCAGCGCCATCGCCGTCGGCATGGCGACGCCCAGCACTTCGAGGCCGAAGTCGGCCAGCTCGTGCACCAACACACCGAGCACGGCGCACGCGGCGCCCTGGAACATCGGCTCCCAGCGCGGCAGTCGGCGAGCGATCGGCCAGGCCGCGTAGACGAAGAGCCCTATCAGCAGCAGCGACACCGGGATGCCCCATTCGCTGCTCATCTGGATGAGCAGGTTCTCGGGAAAGACCAGCCGTACGCCCTCGACCTGGGCCCGATACGCGGTGGCGGGTGCCTCGAAGGCGCCCCTTCCGACGCCGGTCAACGGGTAGTTCACCAGCAGCTGCAGAGAATCGAACCAGCCCCGCACCTTGAAGTCGGCCAGCGCCCCGGTGGTCCCTTCGAGCCCGAACTGGCCCCGTTGGCCGAGCGCCAGGCTCAACATGAGCGGCGTCGTGACCACCGCTGCGCCGGCTGCGGCCAAGAGCCCCCGCAGCGGTCCGAAGTGGTTGACCAGCCAGAAGGTCAGGAGCGCAAAGCCGCCAGCGGTGGCGCCGACGATGCCAAAACGCGAGCTGGTGAAAAAGAGGCCCGCCAAGCAGAGAAGCACACAGCCGACGAGCACCCCGCGCATGGGACCGTCGGTCTCACGTGCGCAGCCGAGGCCGAGCAGGCCCCCCAGGAGAAATAGCGAGGCCGCGTGGTTGCCGCTGACGAAGGTGCCAAAGAAGCCCGAGCCGGGCATGTGGGCGATCTTGTAAAAGCCGAGCATGGTCTCGGCGCCGGCGAGGCGCTGCCCGAACGCCAGCAGGACGACACCCGCGCAGGTGAAGACCAACGGGATGGCGAAGAAGCCGCCCTTGCCCCGCCGTGCGGCGCTGGCGGTGACGACGAGCACGATGAGACAGGCGAGGCCGCGTGCCACGGCGAGCCACGTACCGGGAACATCGAGCGAGAGCGGCACGAACGAAGGCCTGACACCCAACGCATCGGCGCGGATCTCGAAAGCCCGGGGGGAGATCCAGTTGGCCAGCCCGGCGGGCAGCGGCACCAGCTGAAAGAGCGTGAAACCGAGCGCGACCGCCGCCACCACGAAGAACGGCGGCCAGCGGACGTCGCGCCGCCGCGACAGCAACCAGAGCAGACCGGCGATGACCGACACCGCCGTGAGCACGACCTGGATGCTGGGCAGCGCCCCGCCCAACGCGACCGGCGCCGCCAGCGTCGTCGACAGAATCGTCACGTGCGACGCCTCTCGGAGGAGTCGTTGTGGTAGCCGCGGCTCCGGACGTCGAGTCCCTCGTCCGGCGTCGCCCACCCGGTGAGGCGTGCTCTCGTCTTCGGTCGTCACGTGCGCGAACGGACACTATACCCGTGGCTTGCCACGTGCGCGACGACGGGCGTTGCTTTGCGATTCGTAGGTGCCGTGTGCCTACCTGCGATGCCGGGACCGACACGGAGATCGCCCCGATATCGAACCAACTCGGGACGCGTCGTCGAGACCCGGACCCGCCACCTCAAGTCGTCGCTGGGCCCTGCCGATCCACCCGCCGTGGCCATCACGCGGACCAACGCCGAGCAGAATCCCGCGGAGCGTCGGACAGCTCCCCGTCAGGAACTCGAAGTCGAGGTCGGTCTTGAAACCGATCACAACTTCTACACCGGGCTGACGCAGGATATTAGCTCCGGCGGCATCTTCGTCGCGACCGGACTTTCGTATCGCGTGGGCGACAAGCTCACGGTTCGTTTCACGTTGCCGGGGCGGAGCGAGCCGATCGTGACCGACGCCGAGGTCCGCTGGATTCGCGATTCGCGCTACACCCGTACCGAGGACGCCGATGGTGTTGGTCTGCGCTTCGTGAACCTGGCGTCCGACGCGCAAAAGGCGATCTCGACGTTCCTCGAGCATCGCGACTCGCTTTTTTACGACGACGAATGATCAGACGCCGATTCGCGTAAGCCGAATGAGGGGGCCTTCGGGCGGAACGCCGGCCGTGAGGTCGACTTCGGCGTGAATCGCCCAATCGTCGTGCCCTTCGGGATCGTGCAGGCGCTGCTCGGCCTCCCAGAAGCCCGGCCCGCGCGCACGCAGGGTCGTCTCCTTGGGGTGCCGCGACGCCGGCGTGACCAGGATGCGGGTGTGATCTTCGTAGAAGGGCGCCATCATCGCAGCCAGCCGATCGGGCGTGATGGGCGGTTCGTCCGAGTCGGGCGCGGGTCGCAAGGCCAGCGACGCTTCCTCGTAGTCCTTGCGTGAAAGGGCCGCCAGCAAGCGATGGAGATCGCCGCGCACACGCACGGTGAGCGCCCTCGGATCGGTGAGCAGATCCGGGCCGCGGGGGCGCGGCGGCGGGGGGGGGGGGGGGGGCCCGGCCGGGGGCGGCGGGGGCCGCGGGAGCCACCACGCCGGACACCCCCCCGACCACCCGGGGGGG
>JANNNO010000025.1:0-10069 GCA_031398585.1 Myxococcales bacterium
TCGCCCGCGGAAGGTCGCAGCTCGACCAAGGTTTCGTTGACCGCTCGCGAGAAACCATCGCGGGTCTTCTTCATGTCGCTTTCGAGCGCCAGGAAATCGTCGACCGCCGCCCGGAGCGCCGCCACACCGCCGAACACAGGGTCTATCCGAGGCGTCACTTCGGTGCGAAATGGCGTCACGATTTCACCCGGACGGCCCGCATCCACGGCGATCGCGAGCCCGGGCTGGACTGCGGCCATCGCCATCATGACAGCGCCGAAAGCGCCGGCGATCGTGACGAGATCCGCACCCATCGATCGTCGGAGTATGGCGGTATCGAGCCGAGCAGGCCAGAAAGCGCGGGGCGATTCGCCGTCGCGAGGGGGTGAGCTCGTTTATGATCCCGGGCGAGGACCGATGAGCGACAACGCGAACAGAGCTGGTACGACTTTCGCGTTCTTAACGCCGCGCGCACTGCCGAAAGCCGAGACCCTGCCCGGCCGCGTGGCGGTGCTCGACATCGCGTTCGCAGCGGAAGGCGGCGGCTCGTCGTTCGACAAGGTGACCCTGCCTTTCATCAAGGGACTGGGCCCGAGGCTGGGAGCGTGGGTGGATCACCACGACCATGAACGCCACGTCGACTACAAGGACGACCCGCGCTTCGTACTGGCGACCAAGGCCCAGCACGGCGCCTGCCCGGAGATGGTGACCCCCGCCGTCGTGGCCGCCGCGGGCCCGATCGACACCATCGCCATGCACGTCGATCTCGATGGGCTCTACTCGGGCGCCAAGTGGCTGCTGGGAGGCGAGGAGCCCTACCCGGGTGCAGACGACGACGCCCGCGCGGTCGACACGCGGCGGGGCGAGCCGTCGGCGATCGGTGCGCGGATCGATCGGGCGTTGCGGGCGAAGTTCCGCGACACCAATCTCAAACATCGCATCATCGATTACCTGCGGCTGCGCACGCGGGCGCCTCACCACTGGGAAGAGATCGAAACCGCTGCGCGGCTGATCGATCCGATGCTGGACGAGGCGAAGCGCCAGGCCGAGCGTTATCGGATCGATGGGCACGTCGCCTTTGTGAAGGTTCACGGGGGCACCGCTTACGACAAGACCGAGCTGCTGCTGCTGGGGCAGCAAAGGGCTCAGGTGGCGGTTGTTCAAGACAACGGATCGCTTGCGATCGCTGCCGATTTCGAATCCGGGCTCGACTTCGTCAAGCTGCTGGACCTCGGCGGTGGTATGCCGACGCGGGTGTCGGTACCCGAATCCCGGCTCGACGAAGTGATGACCAAGTTGCACGTGCTCACCGCGGGCGACAAGACATGAGGCGAACCAAAGTGGCGGACGATAGGACGCGAACTGCGGCCAACGGGGTGGGGCGGTCCAACGAACGCCGCTCTCCTTCCCGCGAGAGTCGGGCGGCGGGCAAAAGCCGACCTGCGCCGAGCAAGACGCTGTCAGACGAGCCGGGCGTGGGCGGCGGCGAAGGCGGGGGGGCGCGCGATGGTGTCCATCAACCGAGCCGAGCGCTGCTGGGCCTGGCGGACAAGCTGCTGGCCGTGCCCGATGCTCGGCTCGACGGAGCTTTGCGGGGACCTTTGCCATCGGCGCAGGAGATCGACGGGCTGGCTGTCGAGTTGCACGATGTCCTCTTCCCGACGGCGGGTTGCGCCCTGACCGGGAGTCACGAGACCCAGCGGACGGCGCTGGCGACGACCCTGGCGAGATTTCAGCGGCGGCTCTGCGGCGCGATCTACCTGGGCCTTCACCGCCGCTGCCGGGGCAACTCGCCAGACGACCCTTGCCGGGGCCAGGCGCATGGAATCGCCACGCGATTCTTGTCGGCTTTGCCGGCGATCCGCACCCTCCTGGTCAAGGATGTCGAGGCGGCTCTCGACGCCGATCCGGCGGCGACCGGTCCCGAGGAGGTGATCGCCTGCTACCCCGGCCTCTATGCGATCGCGACGTACCGGGCCGCCAGTCGGTTGCTGAACGAGGGCGCTGCGATCTTGCCGCGCATGCTGACCGAACACGCCAAGTCGCGCACCGGGATCGACATCCACCCGGGCGCCAGCATCGGCAGCTCGTTCTTCATCGACCACGGCACCGGCATCGTCATCGGCGAGACCACCCGGATCGGCAATGCGGTTCGCATCTACCAGGGCGTCACGCTTGGCGCTCTGTCCATCAAGCGTCGCGATGGTGGGCTGCCCCACGCCAGTGACAAGCGTCATCCGACCATCGAGGACGACGTCATCATTTACGCCAACGCCACCATCTTGGGTGGTGACACCGTGATCGGGCGCGGCGCCGTCATCGGAGGCAACTCCTTCATCACGTACTCGGTCCCGCCGGGCATCCGGGTCGGTGTCGGTCGGTAAAAGCGGTGGCGATTCCGGACTCTCTCTCGCAGCTGGTACGAGAAGCCTCGGCCGAGATCCTCGAGGCACAAAAACCGATCCGAGTGCTGCGCTCGCTCTCCTGGCCGGTCGAAGTCGAACACGACTTCTTCGCCAAGGGAGCCAAGGAGCTTCCGCAGCCGACTTACCGCCTGGCTCCGGGGGTCCCCGAAGCGCTCGAAAGGTTGCGGGTGCTGCAGTCGCGCCTGCTGGGCGACAACGCGATCGAGCGCTTCCTGCGTGAGACGGTCTCGAGCCTGGCCACCGCCGCGCGCATGTTGCTGGCGGTCGGGAGCAAAGACTTCTACTACCACTCGGTCGAGCTCTATGGGCGGCCGGCCAGCCTCTCGTCCGACCGGGCCACCACGAACCTGGGGCTGGCTCGTCACTTCAGCGATGTCGTCAGCGGCTTCGCGGCGCCGATCGGGGACGCGGATCGTCCGACCATCTCGGCCGAGCAGGCCGTGCCGATTTTGAAGGCGCGGTTCGAAGCTTTCTTCGCCCCGCGGGAGGTTCGCGTGCAGGTGGTGCAGGGCATGGCCTCAGCCGCGGCGGCCAGCGCGGATGGCATCAAGATCAACCAGGGCGCGACATTTTCCCCGCGGGACTTGCAGCAGATCGAGTTCCACGAGGGGCAGATCCATACCGCGACCACGTTCAACGGGCGGGCGCAGCCCGTGCTGGTCTTCCTCGGCGTGCCGAGCCCACGCACGACGAGCACCCAGGAGGGCCTCGCCGTCCTGACCGAGTTCCTCACTCGGTCGACCAGCTTGCCCCGCGTGCGGCGCCTGTCCGACCGCGTGCTGGCGATCCAGTGCGCTGAGGAGGGGGGGAACTTCCTCGACGTCTATCGCTTCTTCCTCGAACGCGGCTACGACGAGGCCGGTGCCTACGATTGCGCACGCCGGGTCTTTCGGGGCGGTCGCATCGAAGGTGGGGCGCCCTTCACCAAGGACGTCTGCTACCTCGATGGCCTGTTGCGGGTGACCAACTTCCTGCGCATTGCTCTGACCCAGGGTCAGGGGCGTTTGGTCAGAGCGCTCTTCGCCGGCAAGCTTGCGGTCGAGGACGTTCCGCTCATCGAGCGCCTGATCGAGGAGAAGCTGGCCATCGAGCCGACCTACGCGCCCGCCTGGGCCGGCGATCTCACCTACCTGACCGCGCTGATGTCATACGCGGCGTTCCTCGGGCAGGGGGATCTGTCGGCAGAGCGGCGCCGTTTCGAAGACGCCGTCGCGCGCGCGCACGATCTCTGAACGCGCAAAAAGAAAGAGGGACCCCCAGCGGGATCCCCCTTCTTTTGTCCATCTCCCGGCGGCGCAGTCGCCCCGGCGATGTTTGCGATGGTTACTTCGAAGCTTGAGTCTGCGCGGCGTCTTGCTTCTTGAGCGTCTCGTTGGCCGCGATCTGAATCTGCACGCGGCGGTTCTGCTGACGACCGTCGTCGGTGTCGTTGCTGGCCACCGGCTGGTCGTCGGCGTAGCCACGGCCGGTCATGCGGGCCCGGTCGACGCCGTTGCTCTCGAGAAAGCCGATGACGGCTTCGGAACGAGCGACCGACAGCTTGCGGTTCACGTCCTTCTTACCGGTGTTGTCGGTGTGGCCCTCGATGACGAGATCGGTGTCCTTGTACTCCTTCAACACCTTGGCGAACTCGGCCAGATCGGTCTGCGATGCCGGCTTGAGGAGCGACTTGCCGGTGTCGAAGAGGATGGCGGAGTTGAACTTGACCAGCAGCAGGTTGCCCTCACGTTCGACCTTGGCGCCTTTGACCTCTTTGAGGGCGGCCTCCTGCTTGTCCATGTAGCGGCCGATGAGAGCGCCCGTGCCTGCGCCCGCGGCGGCTCCGACGCCTGCACCGATTACCGCACCCTGCTTACCGCCCACGAGGGCGCCGAGGCCTGCGCCGACCAGAGCGCCACCGCCGGCTCCGGCTGCGGCGCCGGTTTGCGTCTTGGTCGCGCAAGCCGTGGCTACGAAAGCAACGAGAGGAAGGGTGCAGCCGAGCTTGAGAAGGTTCGTCCGAGTCATTTGGCTCTCCTTGTGTGGCGCTTTGACGGTGACGTCGAGCACTCTGTTCTATGGCGACGCGGAAGCGTCATTTTGGGTGAGCGCCCGCACGATATCGCGTTGACCGTCGGCGTGGTAGCTGGAACGGACCATCGGTCCGGATTCGACGTGAGGGAACCCCATGGCCGTGGCGTCGGCTTTCAGCTCGGCAAACTCTTCCGGTGTCACGTAGCGAGCCACAGCGAGGTGGTTACGGGATGGGCGGAGATATTGACCGAGGGTCAAGATGTCGACGCCGATGGCGCGTGTCTCCTGCATCACCTGGCGGACCTCGTCGAGGGTCTCCCCCAGGCCGAGCATGAGCCCGGTCTTCGTGATCGCGCCTCGCTGCTTGGCGTGGCGAAGAATCGCGTAGCTGCGCGCGTAGCTGGCCTGCACACGCACCTGGCGCGAGAGGCGCGGCACCGTCTCGAGATTGTGGGCGAGCACGTCGGGGCCAGCGGCCAGCACCACGTCGAGCGCACCGGTGTCACCTTTGAAGTCTCCCACCAGCACCTCGAGCACCATGTCGGGACTGCGGCGTTTGACCGCCCGTATGGTGGCGGCCCAGTGAGCGGCACCGCCGTCCTTGAGATCGTCGCGATCGACACACGTGATGACGGTGTGGCGCAAGCCGAGCTCCGCCAGCATCGTCGCCACGTGTTCAGGCTCGTTGGGGTCGGGGGGCAGCGGCCGCCCCGTGGGAACGTCGCAGAACTGGCACGAACGCGTGCAGGTGCCGCC
Source organism: Myxococcales bacterium (assembly GCA_031398585.1). Lineage (GTDB taxonomy): Bacteria > Myxococcota_A > Polyangia > Fen-1088 > Fen-1088 > JANNNO01. Next base: position 5,175 of record JANNNO010000025.1, read on the forward strand.
CAGGATCATGATGGTGAGCGATTGGCGGTTCCAGCACTCCCCGATGTTGGGGCATGAGGCGCTCTCGCAAACCGTGTTCAGGCCGAGCTCGCGGACCCGGGCGCGCAGATCGGTGAAGATCTTCCCCCCTGGCATCTTCATGCGAATCCAGGCCGGGTGGCGGGGGCCGGCCCGGAGTTCCTCGGTGGCGGCAGGGCCGCCCAACACACGTAGTGATCGCGAACGAGTCTGAACCTGAGAGCTCACGGCACGAAATCTCCGCGATCTTGGGGGCCCTGTCGACCCCGGGCGCCGTGCACGCCGCGTCGGGGCGAAGCAGCGCGTGACCGAACCGGTGCCCGACCGGCGTTTCGGCGGCCCCGACAGGCCCTCCCGACGTCGGGGGGGAGCCAAGGGCGGCGTCGCAGGGCTTGACCCCCTTGCGTGGCGGCAGCAAATCTAGGCACCCTCCGTCCCCGGAATTTTTTCTGAAAAAGGACAGCGACAAAGATGAGCGAGACGAAGAAGGCGAACATCGGCATGGTCGGTCTGGCCGTGATGGGCCGCAACCTGGCCCTCAACATCGCGGACCACGGCTTCCGGGTCGGGGTCTGGAACCTCGAGCAGCCGGTGACTGACAAGTTCGTTGCCGACAACGGCAGCGAGCGGTTCGTGGGCACCAAGTCCCTCGCCGAGCTCGTTTCGGTGCTGGAACGGCCGCGTCGCCTCTGGGTCATGATCAAGGCGGGCAAGCCGGTCGACGAGGTCCTCGAACAGCTCAAGCCGCTGCTCGAGCCGGGCGACGTCGTCATCGATGGCGGCAATACGCACTTCGAAGAGACCCGCCGGCGCGAAGCCGATCTCAAGACTCGCGGCATTCGCTTCGTCGGCATGGGCGTTTCGGGCGGCGAGGAGGGCGCGCGGCGCGGCCCTTCGCTGATGCCAGGTGGCGACGCCGAGGCCTGGAAGTCCCTGCAGCCGATCTTGGAGTCGATGGCGGCCAAGACCGATTCGGGGCCCTGCGTGACTCACATCGGGCCCGATGGAGCCGGTCACTTCGTGAAGATGGTCCACAACGGCATCGAGTACGGCGACATGCAGCTCATCGCCGAGGCCTACGATCTGCTGGCCAGGGGCGCGGGCCTCTCGTCGCCGGAGATCGGCGCCATCTTCACCAAGTGGAACGAGGGACCTCTCTCGTCGTTCTTGATTGAGCTCACCGGCAAGGTCTTGCAGGTCATCGACAAGGAGACGGGTAAACCTCTGGTCGATCTCGTGCAGGACAAGGCGGGCCAGAAGGGCACCGGCAAGTGGACCGCCGAGCTGGCGCTCGATCTCGGGGTGCCGATTCCGACCATCGGAGCGGCGCTGGATGGCCGCGGGCTCTCGAGCCTCAAGGACGATCGGGTCAAGGCCTCCCAGATCATCCGCGGCGTCGTGACGGCGCCGGGGGCAGATCGCAAGGATCTGATCGAGGCGGTTCACGACGCTCTGCTGGCGTCGAAGATCTGCTCGTACGCGCAGGGCCTGCACCTCATCCGCGCGGGCAGCGACAAGTACAACTGGAACATCTCGCTCAAGGAGACGGCGCGCATCTGGAAAGGTGGCTGCATCATCCGGGCGCGGCTGCTCGACAACATCATGCGCGCGCTCGAGAAGACGCCGGGTTTGCCCAACCTGCTGGTCGCCGAGGAGTTCGAGCAGCGGCTGCACGATGCGCAGCCGGGCTGGCGGCGTTCGATCGTCGCCGCCGTGGCCCTCGGGATCCCGGTGCCGGCGATGAGCGCCAGCCTGGCCTACTTCGATAGCTACCGCACGGCGCGCCTGCCCCAGAACGTGACCCAGGCGCAGCGGGACGCGTTCGGCGCCCACACCTACGAGCGCATCGACAAGGCCGAGCTCGGCTTCGTGCACACCGCCTGGCTGTCGGGCGGTTAGACCAGCGCCCTAGCGCAATGTCCGGCCGGGGTCCAACCCCCCGGCCGGGCAGCCTCACAGGACGATCTGCAGACGACGCCGGAAGCTCTGCGTGAGCTCATGGTCGGGCCCCTGGCGGTCGAAGATCGCCAGCATCGCCTGACGGGCACCGTCCTCCTTGAACTTGCGGTCGCGCGAGACGATCTCGAGGTACTGCTCGAGCGCCTCGCCGAGCTCTCCCCGCGCCACCAGAGCGTTGGCCAAGGTCCAGCGCGCATCGAGGTTCTTGGGGTTGCTGGCGACCTCCGTGCGCGCCTGTTGGAGGGCGGCATCGTCAGCGCCGCTGCCACCCGTAACCTGGGCCAGGGCGATGCGCCGCTCGAGCGAAGGGAGCTCGGTCGCTTCCGGGCTGCGCAGATCGATGGCGGCCATCTCGACTTTCGCGTCGTCGGCCCGCCCCAGATCCGCGAGCAGCCCCGCCAGTAGGAGTCGCGCGCGGTTGGCCACCGCAGGATCACCGGTCAGGGTCCGCAAACTGGCAAGAGCCGCGTCATGCTTGCCTGCCTTGAGGTCGGCTTCGGCAGCGGCCAGGGCCGCGATTGCCGGCGCGGGCGCCAGCTGGGCCAGGAATTTGCGGATCTGAGGCGCTGGCTGTGCCCCGACGAACTCGGCGACGACCTTGCCGTCCTTGAAAGCTTTGACCGCGGGAATGCCCTGGATCCCGAACTCCATTGCCAGCTCCGGGCTCTCGTCGGTGTTGATCTTCACGAGCTCGACGCGGCCACCGAGCGCCTCGACTTCGCTTTCGAGCACCGGCCCGAGGACACGGCAGGGACCACACCATGGCGCCCAGAAGTCGACCACCACCGGAACCGTGGCGGATCGTTCGACGACCTCCTTGGCGAATTCGTTGCTAGCGATGTCCTTCATGGCGAGATTGTGCGTCCCCCTGCGGGTCGGTCAAGTCCCACGGCAGATCACTTTGAGCCGGTCACGCGCCTGACGACGGGGCGGCAGGGGGGGGCCGCGGGGCGCCTTGCTCGCTGACGGCGAAAGCGCGCGCGGCCCGTGTCGTCGCGGTGTAAACTGACGCGGCGATGCCGCGTACACCAGAGGTCCGGGTCCGTTCGGCCGATCGGGCTGAACGCCGCGTGCCGCTGCGCCCGAAGATGTCGATCGGGCGGGCCGAGGACAGCGACATCTATTTTCCCGATCAGCTGCTGTCGCGAAGACATGCCGAGATCGACCTGCGTCACGACGGGACGTACATCGTCGATCTCGACAGCACGAACGGGACCTTCCTCAACGGCGAGCGGCTCTATCAAGAGCAGAAGCTGCGGGACGGCGACGTGATCGCGGTCGGCAGCAACACCTTGGTTTTTTGTGAGATCGAGGCGATCGAGACCTCCGAGCGAGCCGCTCGCTACTACTCGCTCAACGAGCTGTCGGCGCGTGCCACGCGAAAGACCATCGACGTCACCCAGCTGGTCAAGGACGACCGGGTCCTCGGCTCGCTGAGCCGCGTGACCAGCGCCCTGGTCGGCATCTCGAAGCTGGCTGATATCTACGCCAAGCTGCTCGACCTGGTTCTCGAGGTGATCCCGGCCGAACGCGGCGCGATCATGATGCTCGAAGGAGCGCAGGCGACTCCTCGGGTGAAGGCGGCTCGCAGCCGCGTCGGGGCGGTGGTCGACCATGTCTCGAGCTCGATCGCGCGCAAGGTCGTCGAGGGCAAGGTGTCAGTGCTCCTGCGCGATGTCTTCGAGGACATCTCCCTGCGGGATCAACCGAGCATCGTCGCCGATCCGATCCGCGCGGCGATGTGCGCGCCGTTGTGGCTTGCCGCCAATCCTGGCGAAGAGGGCACCGTGCTCGGCTTCGTGTACCTGGACAGCCACAGCCGTGATCCGTTCTCTGAGAGCGATCTGCAGGTCTTGACCGTGCTGGCGAACTTCGCTGCGACCAAGATCGAGAGCGTTCGCCTCGCGCAAGAGAACATGGAGAAGCGCCGGCTCGAAGAGGACATGCGCCTCGCGGCCGAGATCCAGGCGAGCTTGTTGCCCCAGGCAGCGCCCGCGGTCGCCAACCACGAAGTTGGCGGCGTCACCCGGCCATCCCGCGCGGTGGGCGGCGATTACTACGATTTCATGCTGGACGGGGAGCGGTTGCACATCGCTCTTGGCGACGTCTCGGGCAAGGGCCTCGGCGCCGCGATGCTGATGGTCGCCTTGCGCGCCACCGTCCGCTCTTACTGGCGCGAAGCCAAACTCGCCGAGGCGGTCGCGCGCATGAACGAGATCTTCAACCAGAGCGTCCCGTTCGACAAATACGCGACGTTCTTCGTGGGCCGGCTCGAGGTGGCGACGGGAAAGCTGACCTACGTCAACGCCGGCCACAACCGCCCGCTGCTGGTTCGTAACAGCGGCTTCGTCGGCGCCCCGGTCGAGCGGCTGGAAGAGGGTGGGACCATCCTCGGAGCCTTCGAGACCGGCGTCTGGACCGAAGGCAACGTGACCTTGCAGCCGGGAGACACGCTGGTGATCTTCTCGGATGGGATCAGCGATCTGTGGCCCGACGCCGATCTGGCCGACCAGCGCCTCACCGAGCTCGTGCGTGAGCACGGCGCTTCGACGGTGGCGCAGCTTCAGGCGGCCATCTTCGCCGAGACCGATCGCCTGGGCGGGGATCGCCCGCAAGACGACCGGACGTTGCTCCTGATGCGACGAACCGGTTAGCCGCCGGGCACGAGCCGTTACCGATGCCGGCCGGACCGTCGGTCGAAGGCATGGCCGCCGGACCGAGGCCGCTCACCGGCACGCACGCCGGAGACGACCGCGCTGGCGGCGTCCCCGGGGTGCATGGCGACGCGGATCAGCTCTCGCCGACCAGCGCCTCACCGAGCTCGTGCGTGAGCACGGCGCTTCGACGGTGGCGCAGCTTCAGGCGGCCATCTTCGCCGAGACCGATCGCCTGGGCGGGGATCGCCCGCAAGACGACCG
>JANNNO010000264.1:0-14010 GCA_031398585.1 Myxococcales bacterium
CGATCGAGCCGAACGCCAGCAACGCGAACTGCTTGGTCTCATGGGGCGCTTTTCACGTGATCGCAACGGCTTTCGCGAGTTCCTGCGCGAGGCCGACCACCTGATCGACGTGATCACGATCGACGTCGATCCGATCGAGACGCGGCGGGCGCTGCATACGTTGAAGGGCAACTGCGCGCTCTTCGGCGCGGCCACCATCGCCGAGCACTGCCACGCCGTCGAGTCGCGCCTCGGCGTGATGTACGAAAACACCCTTTCCCATCCCGACCGCCAGACGCTGCTCGAGTTGTGGCGCGAACTGCGCGCCCGCATGGAGATCTTCGTCGGCGCGGGAGGCGACGTGATCACCGTGGAACGTGTCGAGATCGACGAGCTTCGCCGGCGCGCGCGCCAGGAGCTTCCGCGTAACGAGCTCATCGCCAGCATCGAGGGACTGCTCTGGGAGCCGGCCGCGCGACGCCTGGCTCGGGTCGGCGAGCAGCTCTCGAGCCTCGCGCAGCGGCTGGGCAAGGGCGAGATCGATGTGAGTATCGAGGACGGTGGCGTCAGGCTCGAGCCGGCGCGCTGGGCGGGATTCTGGGCCGCTTTTGCCCACGTCGTGCGCAACGCGATCGATCACGGGCTCGAGTCGCCCGAGGAGAGGATCGCTGCGGGCAAGGGCCGCGCCCGGATCGCCTTGCGTATGTCGATCGGGGAGGGGGGCCTCGCTCTCGAGCTCGCGGACGATGGGCGCGGCATCGATTGGGCGAAGGTGAAAGCCAAGGCCGAAGCGCGGGGACTGCCGGCGGGCACGCGCGCAGAGCTCGAGGACGCCATCCTCCTCGACGACTTCTCGACCCGTGAGGCCGACGAGGTCAGCGAGCTGTCAGGACGCGGGGTGGGGCTCGCGGCCGTGCGCCGCGCGACGGTCGACCTTGGCGGTACGATCGCGATCGACAGCGATCTGGGCAAGGGAACCCGCCTCAGGTTCGGGTTCCCGAGCCGCGGCAATCTGGCCACCGCTTGGCCGGCATCGGCATCGTCGTCATCGCCGTCGCCGGGCTCGGCGACCGGCGCTCGGGATCGCGCGTAACGCGGGCCCGTCACACGCCGGTCAGAGCCCGCCGTTGGTTCAGTTGGCGAGCATCGCCGTCGCCGCTTCCAGGTAGATGAAGAGGAACGAATACGGCTGCATGCCCAGCTTCGCTTTCAACCGCGGCGGTGGATTCTCAATCGTGTGACGACCGTTGGCCGCCTGACCGAGGGGAGGCGGATTGTTGATCGAGATGTGCTTGGAGGCGTCGTCGACGCAGAAGAGCAGAAGGTCGGCTTGACCCGGGATCTTGATCACCGGCGTCGTGTACTCGAACTTGTAGATCTTGTCGTTGGCGCGATCTTCTTTGCGATTGAGGTAGTAGTTCTTGTCGCCGACCTTGAGGGCGCAGGGTGAGTAGCGTGGGGTGACGCTCATCCCGCCCGCGTAGAAGTGATCGCCCGCCGGCTCGCCCCCAGTGAACTTGATCCCCTCCTGAATCGCCCAGACCTTGAGCGCGACGTCGTAGGTCTTGCCAGCTTCACCGCCGAACTTGATCTTGGTTTCGATGACGCCGCTGTGATGGCAAAAGCCGTTGCGGGGCGTGTCCGTGCACTTGGGCTCGAGGTAAGCGCCGTCGAGCTCCCCCGCGATGGCCGTCACGGATCCGCCGGGCGCGGGGCTCGCGGTCTCGCCGGCAACGTCGCCAGGGCCGCCACTCGCATCGCCAGCACCGCCAGTTTGGCCCGCAGCTCCGCCAACGCCGCCCGCGCCACCTGTCGCTGCGCCGCCCCCGCCGCCGGTTGCCGCCTGGCCACCACTGCCGGTCCCGGCCTGACCACCGCTGCCACCGCCGGCGTTGCCGCCCGAGGCCGCCCCCGCCGAACCGCCTGACGACGATCCCGTAGTGCCCCCCGTCTTTCCTCCCGTGGTGCCTCCCGTGCGGTCAGGCGTCGGGACCGCCGGCGCCGGGTCGGACTTGGGCGAGCAGGCCAGCAGCGAGAGGGAGAGGCCAGCCAGCAGAGGCAGACGAGCGATGGGCAGACGAGCGACGGGCTTGTTCATGATCACCTGAGAGCGGAAGGAGAAAGGAAGGGAACGCCCCAACGGAGGGCGTCGGCAGTTAGTGGCCCGGCCGCTCGAAAATGGTTCCCTCCCCGACTCAACGCGCCCAAGGTCGGGGCCGACGGACCGATCAGGCGCGTTGCCCGGACTCAGCCGCGTTTAAAGTCGTCGTAGCGGTGAGCCCGGTTGGCCAGGCGGTGTTCCAGCGCCATGCGCTCCACCGTGGGCATGGTCTGAAAGTTACGTGCGACGGAGACGTTGTCGCGCACTTCCTGAACGCTCGAGCAACCAATGACGACGGTGTCGGTCTGGCTGGCGGCGTAGCGGATGAGCTCGCTCGGGCTGGCCACGCGGTCGGCCACGATGCGACCCGCAGCGAAGACTTTCATGCCGACGACGCCCACGCCGCGCGTCCGTGCCTCGGCGATGACGGTGGTGGCGAAGGGCAGTCGCCGCGGGTCCGCGGGGTTCAGCGCGCAGAGGACATTGTCGAAGGGAAAGCGTCGCATCGCCTCGACGAGAATCGCGGGATCGTGGTGGCCGGTGAGGCCGATGAAGCGAACTCGTCCCTGCTCGCGCGCCTGGATCGCCGCCGCCAGGGCGCCGTCCTTGGCGAAGATGCCGGCCAGGTCGTGCTCGTCGCGCAGATCATGCATCTGCCACAGGTCGAGGTAGTCGGTCCCGAGACGCTTCAATGAATCGTCGAGCAGGTCGAGTGCCTCGCCCCGGCGTCGCAGGTGCACCTTGGAGGCGAGGAAAACCCCTTTGCGAGCCGCAGCTCCGATCTCGCGAAACGCAGCCCCGTAGTAGTCCTGGCTCTGTTGATAAGCAGGTGCGGTATCGCAGTAGCGAACGCCCTGACGAAGCGCTTCGAGGATGACGGGCACGGCGTCGCGTTCGCGCCCGGTGGTGCGCAGGATGCCCTCGCCGCCGAGCGAGACGGCAGGCACGACCGCGCCCGTCTTGCCGAGAGGACGCAGATCCCCGCGAGAAAATCCCCCCAAACCGGGCTCCGCCGTCGCCGTCATGGCGCGAGCTTAGATCAGCCCACCACGCAAATCACCCCGCGCGCGCTGGCCCGCGGGGCGCCTTCCCGACAATGGGACGCATCCCGAACTCGGGACGAGCAACCGGCCCGACCCAGGAATGAGCGAACGTCCGTGCGGTGATATGCGTGGTGGCACATACGTTGCTGTCACCCGAGACATGCACCTCAACACGCACCGACCCGCTTCATCCACCACGGCGGCTCAACGACGGCCCTGGCTGGGCCTCGTCCTTGCGGCGACTCTCTTTGCTGGATGCCAGTATCGATACGAATATAGCAGCGACACGACGGACGCTGGAGTCGCCACGACGCGAACGACGTCCGTGGAGTCGACGCCGGGGACGATCAAAGGCGTTTCCTACCGTAAGACGACCACCAAGGTCAGCACCTTCGTTCGCTCGCTTCCCGACGGCTCCGAGATCATCGAGACCCGCACTTCGAAGCTCGTCGTCGAACGCGATCCCGAGACCGGCGACGACGTCGTGGTCGTGAACGAGGAGAAGCGCGATCGAACCACGCGCCCGTCCCGCTCCGAGCTGGCGACGGCCAAATGACAGCCGACGACGTCGGTTGACGGCTGGCCGTCACGGCTCGCACGCCCGTTGATCGCAAGCGAGGTCGAGCATAGCGTGCGCGCATGATCACGCTCCTCCTGCACTTCGCGACTCTCCTGCTCGAGTCCCCGGCGGCCGCCGATCCTGCGACGGTTACTTGGGGCTACGAGGACTGCGACAAGAAGGCGATCGTCTATCCCTATCCCGACGATCCCCACGACGGCTTTCCCATCGGCAGCTGTCCGCCGCCCAAGACCCTCAAGCTCAGCTGCGACGGCGACAGCAAGATCGCAGCGGTCGACGCCGAGGCCTCGACCTTCGAGACCGGCTACATGCACCCGCCCAAGTACGCGATCGACGCTCACATGGAAAGCCGCTGGTCGAGCCACTACAAAGATCCGCAGTGGCTGACCATCGATCTCGGCAGTGTGAAGTCGTTCGAACGGCTCTACCTGGTGTGGGAGCTGGCCCACGCGGCCGCGTACACGGTCTCCACCTCCGATGACAAGAAGAGCTGGAAGACCGTGCACAAAGAGAGCAAGAGCGACGGCTACGTCGACGTCATCGACGCCAAGGCGAAAGCCGCCTTCAAAGGCCGTTACATCAAGATCGAGGGGACCAAACGCGCCAAGGTGAACGGCGAGTCCTACGGCTACTCGCTCTTCGACGTCACAATCTGCGGCAAGGCGCCCAAGAAGTAGCCGCGCGGCTCACTCGGACGGCGGGGCGGGGCGAGGACCGAACCAGGGACCCGCGACCTCGCGCCCGGCCCACGCCATCTTGGCGTCGGCCGCGGCGCCGAAATCGGAGAGCCCCATCACGACGATGCCGGTGGGGCCTCCCCGTGGAATCAGCGCAACCGCCCGATCCGCTGCTGCCTGCGCGCTGAGGCCGCTGGCCAACCAGGCGTGCACGGTATGCGCGAGAAGCTTCTCGATGATCCGCTCGCCGGTGCCGGTGGCGGCCGCCGCACCTGCTGCGCCTGCGAAAAGTCCGGCGCCGTAGATCGGCACGTCGCCCACGCGCCCACGCAACACGATGCCGGTGCCACCGGTGGAGAGCGCCACCGCGAAGCGACCATCGGGGGCGCGCACGGCAAGGCCGACGGTGTCCGATCCGGTGGCGGGATCCCCCGGGCGGGCGCCGGGCGAGGGTGAGGTCGGTGACGCCGGTGCGGATCGGGTAGGCGTCCCCGTTTGCGCAGCTTCATCGAGACCGAGCGCCGCCGGTGACACGGAGTAATTCCAGCGCGCGCGCCAGAGGTCTCCTCGCCAGAAGGGAGGCAGATCCGCCGCGCGCGTTCGCAAGCGTGTCTTGACCTTCGCGGTCGCCTCGACCCGGTGAGGCGTGCTGGCGTCGTGATCGGGCATGCCGAGCGATCGCGCAAACCGAGTCGCGCCATCGCCCATCAACAGCAGGTGGGGCGTGTCCAGCACCGCGCGCGCCACCCGCACGGGGTTCTTCACCCGCTCGATGCCCGCCACGGCGCCGAAGCGCCCGGACGATTCCATCACCGACGCGTCCATCTGGATGGAGCCGTCGAGCCTGACGATGGCGCCCGTCCCCGCGTTGAAGCGCGGATCGTCTTCCAGCACGACGACACCAGCCACCACTGCCTCCAGGGGATCCTGTCTGGTCGCGAGCACCGCCAGCGCGACGTCGACCGCTGCTCGACAGCCATCCGAGGTCTCGGCCCGCGAGCCGACTCCGCCGTGTGCGATCGCCGCCGCTGTCAGTTGCGCGCCCGCGTGGTCGTTGCCGGGCGGTGGCGTCGACGTCCGGCAGCTCATCGCAAGGAGCACGCCCGAGCAGACCAGCCAACACCACCGCTGCACTCGCATCGGCCGACGTTACCACCCGCGCTACGCGGGCCGCGCCGTTCAGTGAAACGTCGCCGTGACCAGCAACGACGGCGACGCCAGGCGGATCGCATCGTCGACGCCGTGAAGGCGATAGGCGGTCACCCGTGCCAGAAGCCCCAGGCTCCATTCATCCGCAAGGAACATGTCGTAGCCCGCGCCGAGCATCATGCCGTATCCGACGCCGATCTTGGCAGGCCGCGCCTCGCTGCCATCGAGGTAGCCCGCGGCGAAGAGGAGCGCGCTTTGCAGATGCAGGCCGCAAGTGGGGTCGAGGTACCAGTCGACGAACGGCCCCGTCCCCGAGACGTGTTGCCCGCCGGCGTCGACGCCGTCGTAATCCGGCGCAAGCACGACCATCGGATAGGTGCCGCCGCCAACCACAAGGCCTGGCCCTACCGTCCAGCCCGCCGCCAGCTCGCTCGCGATGTTCGGCCCCCGGCTCGGGCTGTCCGCCGCGCCCTCCAGCTTGCCGAACGCGAACCCGCCTCCCGTGCCGACACGCAGATAGAACCCGTCGTGGCGGCGTGCCTCGGCGGCCGCGCGGCCGGGCACGGCCACGAAAGCGCAGGCAAGGGCGACAGCGACAGTGTTCACGAAGGCAGTCTGGCCGGGGCTCTTCATCCCGGAGACGGTAACAAAAAGGTTACCGAGATCAAGCGGGAAGCTGCGCGTATTCCTGCAGCGACGCCAGCACCCGCTGCCACGACTCGTCGAACCTGTGCACGCGCTTGTCCCAAAGCGGCAGGCTGCTGGCGGTCGGCGTGTGCGTGATGGTCACGCGCGACCCGCCTTCCTCGGCGGCAAAGTCGATCACGACCCGTGTCGGGTGCTCCGCATCGGTGCCGGGATAGAAGTCGAGCTCGAGACGATCGGGGGGTGCCCACCGCCGCACGCGCCCCAGCTCGACTTCGCGTCCGTCATGAGCCCGCTCCCAGAAGCGGCCGGTGGCGAGCAATCGGATCTCGCTCGCCACGTCGCCGGTGTGTCGCCGCGAGGCGGGCCACCAGTGAGATGCCTGCTCGGTGATGAGGGCAAAGGCGCGCGAGACAGGGCATGGGAGCCAGACCGATTTGATGAGAGGAGGCCCATGCCCATCAGAGGGAAGGTCGCCGTCGGACTCCCCAGTCATTTTCGCCCTTTCGCCGCGGCCAACCCGTCAGTCTTGGCCAGCGCCGACAAGCGCGCCAGCGCGGTATCCCAGAACTCATCGAGGTAAGCGCGCACCGACGCAAACCCCTGCACCCTGACCGCATAAACACTGCGTGTGCCCTCGGTGCGCGCCTCCACCAACCCGGCGTCATCGAGCAACCGCAGGTGCCGCGACACCGCCGGACGGCTCACGGGCAAGGTCGCAGCCAGCTCGCCCACCGACAGCGGCGAGTCGCGCAGAGTCCGCAAGATCTGCCGCCGCACCGGATTGCCGAGCGCATCGAGCGGATGAACCATGGAACCAAAATGTTACCGATGCCGAGGGCGAGGGCAAGCATGCCCACCCCCCCCTCCGCCCGCCGGCATCACCCAAGGCGCACCGAAGGTCTCTTGCCCCGGGGCCACCCTTGCCAACCCCACCGGTTTCGGATAGATCGTCGACCTCTCCGCGGGATTAGCTCAGTTGGTAGAGCGTCAGCTTCCCAAGCTGAATGTCGTCGGTTCGAACCCGATATCCCGCTCCGCATCCGTTCGACGACAAGGCAACGCTCATGGGCGCGCCCTCAGGGGTGACTCAAGAAATGATGTGTGTGCGCCGTTCCTTTGGGGGTGCTGCATATGGGGGCGGTGGCTGCGGGTGGATGGGCCGAGCTTGGAGCGGGCGTCGTTCCCCTGGCGCAGCTCCGCCATTTTGCGGCTGAACCCACCGGCGTCGATGCCGACGTGGCGGCGTTCGCAGCTGGCGCTCCGGAGCTGACAGCCGTCGTCGAGGAGTCGCTCGCGCAATCCGGTCTCCTCGCCGCCGACGTTCGTGCCGCCATCGTCGTTCCCAACGGATCTCCCAGTCTGCTCGCGGCGACCTTCGCCCGTTGTCCGGCCCTCGACGCCGTGCTGGTGCTCGAGCCGGACCAACGGCGGCAGCTGCACCTGTTTCGCGTCGGCATGGCGGCGGGCTGGGGTCCGGTGCGTCCCGACGAGTGCTTCGTCTCGAGCGGTCACCCTGCCGACGATTCACCTTCGGACGTCACGCTTGGCCTCGAGGTCTGGCGCTTCGTCTGTGAGCAGCGCTTGGCACCCGGCCAGATCCTGGTGGTGGCCGCCGACAACGTGCCCGCCGCGCGCGCCGCGGAAGACGTCTGCCAGGGCTTCAGCCGCCGCCTCTTCAGCCTCGCCCGCGGGGTCTGGCCGCCGCTGACAACGCTCGAAGCCATCGCCGACCACTGCTTCGCAGTCGGTGAGCACTACGTTGCGCTGAAGTTCTACTGGCCGGTCTACCAGCAGAGCGCCTCGCCCCGCGTGGCCTGGCAGATCCTCGCCTGCTTCTCCGAGCTCGGCGCCCCCGCCTGGGTCGACCGCTGGCTTTCCGAGCCCGCCTTCGACGACGCCTTTCGAGGCAAGATAAGGGCCGAGCTGGCCGCCGATCTACACCACGACCGGGCCTACCGCCGCGAACTCTTCGAAGCCAACGCCGCGGCGCTGGCCGCCCGCGCCCCGTTGCTGCCCGCCTTGCCCGCCGCACCCGTTGGCACCTACGCCATCCTGCACGTTCCCGACGTCCCCTGGCACCTGCGCGCCGCTGACGACGGCACCGCGGTGTTAGCCCGCGACGAATACCCGCTGGCCGTGCGCGTGACGAGGGATCTCATCACCGAGCTCAACCCGCCGCCCGAACGCGCTTTCGTGAGAGCCCTCGTCGAGAGCCTCCCCAGCGCCGGCCAGTCCCACGCCCTCGTCGGCGAATGGGTCCGCCACGCCTGGGCCGCCCGCGTCTTCCTCTCCTACCGCCCAAGCCGCAACCTCCCCGGCTGGGTCAACCGCACTTACCTCGTGGAGCAGAGCCCCACGGATCTCGCCGCGCTCTTCGAAGCGATGGATCTGAGCGCGCCGCTGGCGAACCCCAACGTGTTTGTGTTCGTTGGTCGCAACGCCACGCGCGATTACCTGGCCCATATGGCCGCCCACGAGGATCGCGAGCTGCCGACCACCATGGCCGGCGTGTCTCCTGACCTGGAAGTGGGCTTGCGATCGCTCGGCGAGACGCGGAGTGATCGGGCGTATGCTGACGGTGAGGCACTCAAGCGGCTCTATGGTCGCGAAAGTCTGCGCAACACCCTTCACGCCTTGACTGGCGAAGCCCGACGCCCGCTGCGTGCGCTCTTCGTCACGTCCCTGTACACCGATGTCTTGCAATACACGGCCGTCGACATGGCCGAAGCATTTCGCCGACTCGGCCACGACAGTCTCGTCTTGCGCGAGCAGACGCCCGGCGACCAGCTGCACCTGGGACGCGTCAGCCAGGTCATGCTCGAGTACCGTCCGGACTTCGTCGTGCTCATGAGCCACACCCGCGCCGAAGCGACCACTTCCTTTCCTCCAGGACTGCCCGCGGTTGCCTGGCTTCAAGACGAGCTGCCCGCCAGCAAAGATCCCGACACCATCGCGCGGCTGACCTCGCTCGACCTCGTCTATTGCTGCAACGCCGTGGTCCAGCGCGAGCTGCTCAACGCCGGTCACACTCAGGTCGGCCGACTGCCGTTCGCCGTCGACGCCGAGGCCTTCCCGGCAACGCGCCCTCGGGACCGCCGCGACGAGATCGTCTTTGCCACCAACCTGCCACCGGTGCTCGACCAGATCGGGCTCGAAGAGCTGCGCCCGCGCCTTGAAGCCCGCTTCGAGGCCATGTCCGAGGTTCCGCTCTATTCGGGCGGTATCCTACCGGTGCTCGACGGTGAGCTAGCCGCCATGGGAGCGCGCGTCTCCCCCGGGAAGCGCAACCATCTGCTCTACTGGGCCTTCACCATCGCGCGGGACGTGGATCGCATTCGCTGCGCCGACGCTGTGCTCGCCGGAGGCCTTCCACTCGTGCTCTACGGCGCCGGTTGGGACCGCCTGGCTCGCTTTCGCCCGCATTACCGCGGACGTGTCTCACCGACGGAGATTCGCGAGGTCTACGCCGCCACCAAGGTCACGCTGCACATCAACCGCGCTTACAACACCCACCCGCGCGTCCTCGAGGGGTTCCTCGCCGGCGCTCTTGTCATCGCTCGCCACGACGTCAGCGACGATCTCCCGGGTGAAACCGTCGATCAGTTCGAGCTCGGCCGCGAGTATTGGCTCTACCGCGACGACGACGACATGGTCGCCATCATGAAGCGCGCGCTCACTGACGAACCCTGGCGTGCCGAGGTGGTGCGCGCGGCCCAGACGCGTATCCGTCGCAGCCATACCTACGAAGTGAGGGCGCAGGTCGTTCTCGATGACCTCCGCCGCCGCCTGACCGACTACCTGGAGCCGACCGCTGGTCAACCGCGGGAAGGCGAGACGCAGCGAAAGCCGATGTAGTTGTAAGAGACGCGGGGATCGCAGCCGAAGCGGAACGCGCAGCGGAGAAAATCCGGAGTGAAGTTCCAGCCACCGCCGCGGATCACCCGTTCGTCTTCGTAGTCATCGGTCCAGTCGGTGCACCACTCCCAGACGTTGCCCGCCATGTCGACGCACCCGTAGGGGCTGTCGCCCGCGGGGCTGCAGGTCCCCACCCGCCGGCGGCCATCGACCATGCGTCCGATCGGGTTGTCGCTGCTGCTGTAGTTCGCCCGGCTGGTATCGATCTCCTCGCCCCACGGGAATGTCCGACCGTCGGTGCCTCGGCTGGCCTTCTCCCACTGCTTCTCCGATGGCAGGGTGATCGGCACGCCAAGCACCTCGGATGCCCACTCGCAGAACGCCGTCGCCGCCGCCCACGGGACCCAGGCGACGGGAAGGTCATAGACTTCGGGCGGGCATTCGCCGTTGGGCCAGTCGCGCAAGTAGTCCACGTCGGCCACATCGTCGGCAGGCACGCCCTTGCGCCAGTCGGGCCGCGCAGCCACGAAGGCCGCGAACTGCTGGTTCGTAATCGGGAACTTACCGATGCGAAAGGCCTCGGTGAATTCCTCCCGCGGCGGATTGTCGCTGGTTCCGCTGCTGCCCATCGCGAATGGGCCTGCGGGGACTTCACACCAGTCGATGGTCAGAGCAGGCAGCGGCGTTCGCGTCGACATACGGCCAGCAGTCATACCCGAATCAGCAGTCGGCGGCGAGAGAGGCATCGGTGAGCGCCGAAGGGACTCGATCCTTGACCACGTCTTGCGTGAGAACGATGTCCTTTTCGGAGTTCGTGTTGAACTCCGCGATCAGCTTCTGAACCGTCTCTTCGATCTCGCACTCGAGCTCCTCATCCCGCACGATCGGCATGATGAAGTCCTTGACCGGGTCGGCCGAGAATTCCTTCCAGAAGTCCTTCTTCATCGCGCCGCTCTCGAAGAGCTCCGCCTGGTATGCCGTGTCCGCCAGCGGCGACAGCACGTTGAAGTAGGGGATCGAGATCCCGAGCTGTCGAATCATGGAGGGGAGGTTCTCGCGGTACTCCCGTGTCTCGCCCGGCGCTCCGAGAATGAAGTAGCCGAGGATGTGAATTCCGTACTGCTTGCAGAGCTTGCAGAACTGCTCGATGTGCTTGAACCGCTGCTGCTTCTTGAAGTACGTGAGCACGCCGTCGTCGAGGTGTTCGATGCCGACGTGCAGCCGCTTGCAGCCCGCGCGTGCCAGCCCCTCGATCAAGTACTCGCGGATCTCGATTGTGGCGCGCGCGCTCCAGTCGATCGTGATGCCGTCCTTTATGAACAGATCGCAGATGTCTTTCACGCGGTCGCGTTTGACATTGAAGCAGTCGTCGAGGATGTGAATCGAGGTGGCCCCGATGTCCATCAGGCTGTGAAATTCCTCGAGCACGCGCTCGGGCGTCTTCCAGTTAAAGGTCTTCTGTTGCACGTCGCAATACGTGCACTTGAACGGGCAACCCTTCGAGCTGAACATCGGCAACCGCAAGGACCCGACGTCGAACAAGAGATCCTGGTTCGGCGTGATCCGATAGTCGTCGAGCGGCACCAGCTCGCGCGCGGGTAGGGGAATTGCGTTCAAGTTCGCCGGCTGTCCAGTGAAGGTCCCTTTGGGACAGCCTTGGTCGAGCCAGCGTGGAAACGTCTCTTCAGCGTCGCCGATGAAGACGGCGTCGGCGCCCTGCTCGAGGATGTAATGAGCGTTGTTCGTGGTGTGTGGTCCACCTACCACTTTGAGAGGCGCGCTACACCGCCGCAGCACCTCGCGCATCGCCCACGCCCGGTAGGTGACGACGGAAAGCCCGAGGATCTCAGGCTTGGTCTTTTCGATCTCCGCGATGGTCTCTTCCAGCGTGAGTCCCTTGCTGCTCGCATCGAGCACGCTGACGTCGTGGCCTTTGAGACAAGCGGCGAGGCTGAGCACCCCGAGCGGCATGTATTTGACCACCGGGTTCTTGTAGAACTTCGCGGTGATCCGGTCCGTGACCTCACCTTCATGAGGCAGCACGACCAGCATGATCTTCCGCGGGTGGCTCTTCTTCTTCCAGATGGTCAGGTTCGACGCTGATACCAGCCCTTCGCCATCGCCGCCCTCTTGATCACCGCAACTACCGTTGGTCGTCGTCATGACACCTCGCCCTCAACTGCGGGCCGACCGCAGGGGTGAAATTCCAAGCCTCAGCCAAACCACAGACCATCCGCATCATAAGGGGATCGGGGCGGTCGGGCAACAGTTGAGCTGTGGTTCTCGGAGGTTGAGGGCGGGTGGCTTGAGGCCTACCGACTGCGACTTGTTGGATTCTTTGTGGCGGATGCGGGCGACTGATCAGCCGTGTGGTCGTTTCTCCTACGTCGAAGCTCGGCGACACACACGGAGCGTTTGCGCATATCCGGGTAGCTTTGCTTTCATTCCCACGACACCCCGCCCGATGAATGCATCCAGAGTCGCAAAAGGCGCGACCTCCTACAGAACATGACGAACGCCGCTGCTCTGTCGCCCCCTCTCGACGAACTGAATGTCAACGCGTTGGCGATCGGCTTGCCACCGGGCGATGTCCGGGCGGTGGTTCTCGTCGACTGCGACGAAGTCGCCGTACTGGACGGGGTGTTCGCGCAGTGGCCTGTCGCGTCGGTTCTGTTGCTTTCTCCGGGTCCTCGTTTATCGGGTGTTTGGCGAAGTCTCGCGCCCGATGATCCTCGGCGCGGTCGCGGTTTCGAAGGTCAGATCGAGACTCCTCCGAGAGGCGAAGAACTGCCCAGCGTGGTGGTGCACGAGCTCATGCGCTTCTTCGCTGTCGTCGAGTCGCGGCCCAGTCAGGCGATGGTCATCGCAACCGATCCGGCGTCGCCAATCGTTTTGGCCGTGAACGACTTCTGCGGAGCCGCAAGCCGAAGGTTTCTCAACCCGCGATGTCAGGGACGGTCGCGCTTACCCGACGGCGACGAGATTGTAGAGGGACCCCTGCCCTGGCGCGTCCGCCGGGTGCTTGCGGACTTTCTCTTCGAGCAGCAGGACTTTCTGCACGCTCTGAAGTTGTACTGGGGAATCTACCGCCGCCGTTCAGATCGCCACGCTGGTTCGCGCATCCTCGAGTGTTGGGCTCGGCTGGACTGTCCCGAGTGGGTCGTACGTTGGGTCGAGGAGCCCATTTTTGACGAGAACCTACGCGGGAAAGTCCGCGCGGACTACGGCGCGGCTGCCGCCGCCCTTCGAAGGGCTCGCGAGACCCAGCTTGAAAGGAACCAGGCGGCACTGCTCGAGGTGTCGGGGACGGCGGAGGCGCTGCCTTCTGCGAATGGCATCGAGGTGGCCCTGGTGAAAATTGCGGACGTTCCCTGGCGACTGCGCTACGACGGATCCGAGCTCAAGGTCATCCGGGACGAATACCCTTTGCTCCTCCGAACGACCGGCGACGAGCTGGAAGAACTAAACCCACATCCGGACGTCGCCGAGTTGCGTGTGGTGACGGCCTCTCTAACTACTCGCGGCCAACCGCATGCGTTGATCTACGGATGGGTCCGGCATGCTTGGGCCGCCGAAATGTTGTTACGGGCTCGTATTGCTTCACCGCTCACTGGGTGGCAGCGCCTGGTGGTACTGGTGGAACCCGACACAACGGCGCTGTCCGCTTTGCTCGGCACGATGGATTTGGCGGAGTCCCTGTCGACGGGCGGCGTGGCACTGGTGGGACAGCGGGCCACGCGCGCTTCCGTCGAACACGTTCTGGCAGATTCCGACATGCCGGTCCCGGAGATCCTGATTGGTGTCGAGGACAGCTATCGTCAGGCCTTGCTTAGGCTGCCCTCATTGCGGATCACCGAAGCAGCCGCCAACGTCCGCATTCTGAACCAGACCTATGGCGAGGAGACGCTTCGTAGCACTCTGAACGTCATCGAAGGTCGCGAGTCTCGTTCCTTGCGGGTGATGTTGCTCACGTCGCGC
>JANNNO010000278.1:0-3076 GCA_031398585.1 Myxococcales bacterium
GCCGCGTCGCGACCTAAAAAATGAGCCTGTGTCAGGTAGTTGAGGATAAGATTCCAAAGCTTCGCTTCATTTCTTTCGGAACAGGGCCGCAGGTGACGGCCGGACGGGAGCCCGCTGCATGGTGGCCGAGACGCCTGGGCCGACCGTCGAGAACCGGATTCGGCGCATTCTGGTGGTGGAGGACGACGAGGACTTCGCCGAAAGCCTGTCGGGGGTACTCGAGGCAAAGGGGTTCGAGGTCTGCCTGGCGCGCACGGCGGCCGCGGTCGAGCCGGCCTTGCAAACTTTCGACGCCCAGGTCGCACTCGTCGATGTCAGGCTCGGTCGCGCCTCGGGTCTGGACGTCGTTGCCAATCTCAAGGGTCGAAAGCCGCCGCTTCTGACCGTGGTGATGACCGCCTACGTCGCCACCGAGACCGCGATCGAGGCCCTTCGTCGCGGGGCCTACGACTACCTCATCAAGCCCTTCGAGCCAGGCGAGCTGTTCGCGACGCTCGACCGTTGCTTCGAGCGGATCGATCTCGCGGCCGCCCACAAGGCCGCCGAAGAGGCCCGTCACCGCAGCGACGCCCGCCTGCGCGCGCTGTTCGAAAACTCGCTCGATCTCGTGGCCGTGGTGGACCCGCGCAACGCACAGATCAAGTTCACCTCGCCCTCGGTGAATCGCCTGCTGGGCTATGTGCCCTCCAGCGTGACCGAGCGTGATCTCTATCGCTTCGTGCATCCCGACGATCGCGAGGGAATCACCGCTGCCATCGAACGTTGGACCGCGGCTTCCGGCCCCACGCCTCCCATCGAGCTGCGCGTGCGGCACGTCGATGGCACCTGGCGCTGGTTCGAGATCGCGGGGCGTTCGCTGCTGACCGATCCAGCGGTCGCCGGCATCCTCATCTGCGGCCGCGACGTGACGCAACGGCGTGCGATGGAGGAACAGCTGCGGCAGGCGCAGCGGCTCGAGGCGGTCGGGCAGCTCACCGGTGGCGTCGCGCACGACTTCAACAACCTGCTCGCGGTCATCATGGGGAACCTCGAAATCCTGCGCCGGGAGCTGCGCGCAGTCCCCGATCACACGCAGCTGGTCGAGGGCGCGCTTCACGCCTCGGAACGGGGCGCCACCCTCGTCAGGCGGCTGCTGGCCTTCTCGCGCCGGCAGACGCTGCAGCCGCGGGCGGTCGATCTCAATGCGCTCGTGCGCGACACGCTGGATCTCGTTCGCCGCGCCGTCGGCGCTCGCGTCCAGATCGAGACCTCGTTCGCCGAGAGCCTCTGGCCTTGTACGGTCGACGCCTCTCAGGTGGAAACCGCGCTGCTCAATCTCGCCATCAACGCTCGAGACGCCATGCCCCCTCCGGGTGGCAAAGTTCGCATCACCACCCGCAACGTCTATCTGGACGGCGAGGTGGAACGGCCCGATGGCGAGGGCGAACCTTTCGTCTGCATCTCGGTCTCCGACACGGGAGCCGGCATTCCCGCCGACATCCGCGAGAGGGTCTTCGAACCCTTCTTCTCGACCAAGGCGCCAGGGCATGGCACGGGCCTCGGACTGTCGATGGTCTTCGGCTTCGTCAAGCAGTCCAACGGACAGCTTCGCCTGAGCAGCGAGGTCGACAAGGGCACGACCTTCAGCCTCTACTTTCCCCGCTCCGAGGGGGTCGCGGTGCCGCGAACGCGGCCGGTCAGCGTGACGCCGATGGCACGTGACGAATCGATCCTGCTGGTCGAAGACGATCCAGAGGTGAGGGCCATGCTGGAACGCCTGCTGGGAGAGCTCGGCTACCGAGTGACCGCCGCCACCGACGGCAAGATCGCGCTGGCGCTTCTGGAAAACGGCCTGCGTCCCGATCTGCTGGTTACCGACGTCGTGCTGCCCGAAGGACCCAGCGGCTTCGAGCTGGCCGACCTGGCGCGCAACCGGGTGCCGGAGCTCAAGCTGCTATTCACGTCCGGCTATTCGCAGCATCTGGCGGGACGCCGCCCGGCCGCGGTGGCGAGTGCACCGCTGCTGGCCAAGCCGTTTCACCGCACGGAGCTGGCCCAGCACATCCGCCGCGCGCTCGACGCTACCGGGTGATTGTTTCGACGCATCCGAACGTCGGAGCATGTAAAACCTCACCCTAACGGGTAGGTTTCATGGTCAAGGCAGTGGGCCTTGAGTAACTATCCTGTCGCACGCCCCGGCTTCGCCTCGGGCTCGCGCCCCGGCAGCACGCACGAAGGAGGCACTGGTCCATGCCCAGACTCGGCAATTTCGCAACGACGCTCGCTGGCCTGTCCCTGTTGGGACTCGGCTGCGTCGGCAATGTGATGGAGACACCTGGCAGCGGTCAGCCCGGCCCCGCCGGCAAGCCGTCAGGTGGCAACGGTCAGGCGGGAACGCCGATGGGAGGAGGTACCGTCACGCCTCCCACCACGCAGAACCCACCCACCAAACCTGCCGAAGCGACGCCACAGGGTCCGGGGGTTCCAGGGCCGGCGGTGTTCCGCCGCATGACCAAGGCGGAATACAACAACACGGTTCGCGACCTGGTTGGTGACACGTCGGCGCCCGCGAATGCGTTCCCGTCGGACAGCTTGGCCGGGCAGTCGGGCTTCACGCGCGGCAACAACGTGTCGGGTGTCGACGGCGAGCGGATCTACGAGGCGACGCAGAAGCTAGCGGCCGACGTCGTGGAAAAGCGCCTCGGCACCATCTTGCCATGCGGGCAGGCTCCTGCGGCCGAGGCCGACCAGGACAAGTGCGCATCGGACTTCGTCCTCAAGTTCGGATCGCGCGCTTTCCGCAGGCCGCTGATGGCCGAAGAGCAGACGGCATTCCTTGCGCTTTACAAGGATCAGCGCACCACGGTGAAGAACGACTTCGCCAGCTCGATCCGGGTGCTCGTCTCGGCGATGCTGCTGTCACCCAACTTCCTCTATCGATGGGAGACGCTGCCGGCGACAATCGTAAAAGAGAAGGGTTTCCTCAAGTTCAACGGCTACGAGATTGCGTCGCGGCTCTCTTACGGGCTCTGGGCGACCATGCCCGACGACGAGCTGTTCGACGCGGCCGCGGGCAACAAGCTCGGCAAGGTCGAGG
>JANNNO010000285.1:0-7479 GCA_031398585.1 Myxococcales bacterium
ATCGCCCGGCAGACGTCGGACATGGGCACGAAGTCGCGCCGCTGTAGACCCGCCGACTTCAAGACCAGCTTGCCGGTGGTCACCGCCTGCCGACACAGATCATTCGCGAGCAGCGTCCAGCGATCGACGTCCATGTGCACCGGCGCGCCGATGGCGTTCGAAAGGCGAATCACGACCCCCTGGGGCCCCCCGCGGCTGGCGGCCAGCACGAAGTCTTCGGCGGCCTTGTGAGTGATGGCGTAAGGGTGCGTCGGCCGCGGCAAGGTGGTCTCGTCGATGCGCCCTTCGAGGGGGCCATAGACGTGCGCGGTCGAGAGATAAACGAAGCGACGAACTTTCGCTTCGCGCGCGGCACCCAGCAGCACGTGCGTGCCGCCGATGGTGATCTCGATCGCCCGAAGTGGCGTTTTCTCGCTCTCGATCTCATTGGGCGCCGCGAGGTGCACCACGGTGTCGATGCCCGTGAGTGCCTCTTTCGCAAACGCGGGATCCAGCAAACTGCCGTGGCGAAGCTCGACGTCAGCTGACTGCGATTCAGTTGTGAGCTTGGAGCCCGGTTGCCGCGTGATGAGGCGCAGTGGCACCCCGGCGCCCGTCAGGTGCTCGACCAGGCGACCACCCAGGTACCCGCCGGCACCGGTGACCAGGACACGCCCGCTCATCGGTGTTTGATCGCCCAGTCGTAGGGGATGCGCTTGTCGAAGGGATCCATGCGATCGATCTCGTCGGGATCGTGAGGAATCGACGCGCAGTTGGCGACGACAGCCATCTCGGTCCCGATGCCCTTGAAGCCATTCCAGACGAAGGGCGGCACCACGACGAGCTGATAGTTGTCAGGACCAAGGAAGATCTCGTTGATCTCGCCCTTGGTGGGGCTGCCTTCGCGATCGTCGTAGAGCACGAATTTGATCCGGCCCGCCGGCACCGCGTAGTTCAGCACCATCTTCTTGTGCACGTGCCAGCCCTTGATGGCGCCGGGGAAGACGGTGGAAAAGTAGATCTCGCCGAAGCTGACGAAGTCTTTGTCGTCAGCGCGCAACATGTGCATCACCTTGCCGCGCTCGTCGCTGATCTGCCGCAGCGGCTTGACCTTGACCCCCTCGATCATCTTTTCGCGTCCTCCAGGTACTGCCGGATCTGCCCGCGGGTGAAGCTGAGCACGTCGGCCCTGGGATCGCCCGCCTTGCGATACCACTCGATGGTCGCACGCACGGCTGGCTCGAAGCCCCAGACCGCCTCCCAGCCAAGGGCGTTGCGGGCCTTGTCGCAGTTGAGCGCCAGCAGCCCGGCCTCGTGCATGGCGGTCTTCTCGACTTTGTGCACGACCTCGCCGCTGCCCCAGATCTTCACGACCTCGGTCGCGAGATCACCCACGGTGCGGGTGGCTTCCGGCTTGGGTCCGAAGTTCCAGGCGCCGGCGTGGCGGGCAGGGTCGGACAGCAGCCGCGCGCCCAGCAGCAAGTAGCCAAACACGGGTTCCAGCACGTGCTGCCAGGGCCGCGTCGATTGCGGCGAGCGCAGCTCGATCGCCTGGCCGCTGCGCAAGGCGCGCACGCAGTCAGGCACGATGCGGTTGTCGTTGAAGTCGCCCCCGCCGATCACGTTGCCGGCGCGCACGGTGGCGGCGCCGAAATCGGCCCGGTGGCGAAAGTACGAGGCAGCGTAGGAGGCAAAGACCAGCTCGGCCGCGGCCTTGGACGCGCTGTAGGGATCGTCACCGCCGAGTTCGTCGGTCTCGCGATAGCCCCAGGTCCACTCTTTGTTCCGATAACACTTGTCGCTGGTGATGAAGACCAGCGCCTTGACGGTGGGCTGCAAGCGCACGGCATCGAGTAGATTGACCGCGCCAGCGACGTTGGTGGCGAAGGTCTCGCCGGGATCCTGATAGGACCGCCGCACCAGCGCCTGCGCGGCCAGGTGAAACACGATCTCGGGTTTGGCATCATCGACGGCGGCGCGCAGAGCCGCGGCGTCGCGCACGTCGCCGTCGCGGTGTTTGACCATGCGCTCGATGCCGCCGCGGACGAAGAGATCCTCGCTTGTCTTGGCCGGCAAGGCGAACCCCGAGACCTCGGCGCCGAGCTCGGCCAGCGCCGTGCTGAGCCAGGCTCCCTTGAATCCCGTATCCCCGGTGACGAAGACGCGTCGGCCGCCGTAGGCGCCGCGAAGCGCGGCTACTTCCAGCGCCGCCACGGGGCCTCGCCTTTGTCGTGAAGCTCGTTGAGGAACTTGTAGTCGCGGTAGGTGTCCATGGGGTGCCAGAAGCCGTCGTGTTCGTAGACCATCAGCTGACCGGCGTCGACCAGGGCGCGCATCGGCTCTTTCTCGAAGACGCAGTCGGCGTCGTCGGCGGGCAGGTAGTCGAACAGCTCGCGCCGGCAGACGAAAAAGCCCGCCGAGATACGGCCACCGGTCACCTGGGGCTTCTCGTTGAAGCCGGTCACGCGGTGATCGCTCCCGTACTCGAGCTCGCCGAAGCGGCCGGGCGGGTGCACGCCGGTCACGGTGAGGATCTTTCCGTGCGACTTGTGAAAGGCCAGCAGCTTGGCCAGATCGACGTCACCAACGCCGTCGCCATAGGTGAGGAAGAAGTCGCTCTCCTTGTCGAGGTACTTCTTCATCTGCACGACGCGCGCGCCGGTCATGCTGGCAAGACCCGTCTCGGCCAGCGTCACTTCCCAGCCGGCCTCGGCGTGCACGTTCTCGAAGCGCGGCGAGGCGCCATGGCCGAGGGTGATGGTGAAGTCGTTGGTGTACGCCTCGTAGTTCAAGAAGAACTGCTTGATGACTTGGCTGCGATAGCCAAGCGCCAGCACGAAGCGGCTGAAGTCCCACGACGAGTAGTACTTCATGATGTGCCAGAGGATCGGCAGCCCCCCCACCGGGATCATGGGCTTGGGCAGATCGTCGGCGACGTCGCGGATGCGGGTGCCAAACCCGCCGCATAAGATCGCGGTCTTCATGTTTGTGTGCGCCGAATCCGGCGCCGCCGCAGGGTAATGCCCTGCCCAACTGGGGTCAACTGCCCATGTCGACGCGCAGAACGGCGATCCGGAGCGCGCGCCAGAACCGCCCCCACGACATCACCCGCGGGTCGAGGCGCACGGCCTCCGCCATCAGCCCAAGAGCGTCCTTGAACAGGTGCCCGGAGTTGGCCACGCTGGCCATGAAGAGCCGCGACGACACGTCGAAGCGGTGCATGTAGGGGGCGTAGGCGTTGGCACAGGCTGGGCTAGCGAGGATCTTCTCGCGCACGAGGGCAAGCCGCTTGCGCAGCGCCGGCAGATCGACGCGCGCCATGGTGCGGCCGCCGTGCTGAACGATGGCGCTGTTGACGTGCTCGATGCGGGTGGGAGTGAACTCGGCCGAGACACGCAGCCAGAACTCCCAGTCCTCCGAGCCGGTCAGCGCCGGATCGATGTCGAAACGAAAGCGCTGATAGATGTCCTTGTGAATGAAGGTGCCGATGCAGGAAAAGAAGTTGCCTTCGGTGATCGCCTTTCGGTGGTCATCGAGTGACATGAGCTTGTAGCGGTGGAGCACGCGCCCTTCGGGATCGACCAGCTCGTACTTGTTGTGGAAGAACTTGGCGCGTTCGGGACCCAGTGAATCGATATGCGCGGCGGCGTCCCGCAAGTTGTGCGGGTACATGAAGTCGTCGGAGTCGAGGAACGTGACCCAATCGCCGCGCGCGCTCTCCATGCCGGTGTTGCGTGACCGCGCGCGCTCGTAGTTGCGATCATGTTTGATGTAGCGAATCTTGCCCGCGGCAACCAGCGGCTGCAGGACCGCGTCGGTGTCGTCGGTCGAGCAGTTGTCGACGACGATCACCTCGTAGCGCGGGTAGCTCTGGGCAAAGACGGTATTCAGCGTCTTGCCGATGAGCTTGGCGCGGTTGTAGGTCGGAATGACGACGGAGAAGAGCGGCTCGCTTGCCATGGGATCTCGCGGTGCGGGGCTCAGGCGGCGGGGTCGCGGGCTGGAAGCGGGGTGGGGGGAATGGTCGACGGCTCTTGGGGCACGCGCTCGGGGAATTTGTCGCGCAGCAGGCGCAGATAGAGCTCCTCGAGCTGTCGGCAGAGGCGCCGCGATCCGTATTCCTCGTGGATCGCCGCCCGAATCTCGGCGGCGCGCACGCGGGCGGATGGCTCAAGTGCCTTTTCGATGCCGGCGGCAAGGGCGGCGGAATCCTGCATCGGTACCAGCTCGCCGCGGGCGCCGTTACGCAAGACGTCCGCGACGCCACCCACCTGGGTCGACACGACGGGAGTCCCGCAGGCCATCGCTTCGATGAGTGACACGGGCGTCCCCTCGTTCAGAGACGAGAGAGCCACCACGTCGAGATCGGCGTAGATGCGGGCGAGATCGCGCCGCCAGCCGAGAAAGTGAGTGCGATCGGTCAGGCCCCGCGCGGCGACGTCGCTCTTGATCGCATCTTCCAGCTCACCGCCGCCCACGAAGACGAAGCGTACGTCGGGTCGTTTGGCCGCCAGCGTGGCAGCCGCCGCGATGAAGGTCCCGTGATCTTTGACCGGCACCATGCGTCCCACGATGCCGACGAGCTTGGCGTCCTTGCCCACGCCGATCTCGGCGCGCAGCTGCCCGCGCAGGGACTCCGCAGTGGCAAACGGCTCGAGGTGAAAGCCGAGCGGAATCACATCGAAGCGCTCGCGTCCGGCGACGTGAAAGTCGTTGGCCAGCTCGTCGGCCAGCCGCGGGGAGGGCACCACCAGCTGCGACGATCCCAACGCGAGCAGCTTTTCCAGCGAGCGATAGAACCAGCTCTTGGCCGGCCCGAAATAGCCGCGCAGCACGTGGCCATGGAACGTGTGCACGCGCACCGGCACCCGACACAACACGGCGGCCGCGCGTCCGATGGCGCCCGCCTTGGCCTTGTGGGTATGCACGATGTCGGGCTTCTCGCGCGCGATGAGCTGCAGCACTTTCCAGGTCGTCGCGAGATCCCGCCAAGGTCGCATTTCACGGCCCAGCGAAGGGATCGACACGACTTCGTAAGTCCCGCCGCCTTCCAGCAGATACGCCATGTCGCCCTCGGTCGGCTCGATCGAGCCGATCACCAGCACGGTATGGAACCGCTCGGGGTCGAGTCCCCGCGAGGTCACCGCCGCATGGATCGCCGGCCCCCCGATGTTGAGGCGGTCGATGATACGAACCACTTTCAGCTTGCGAGCCTGCGGAGCACCGGAGGGCATGAACCGCGCGATTATCACGCGTCTTTCCAGCAGGTCAACGCGCGCCGCGGGCGATCTTGCACCTACATCGACCGACCTGTCGCGGGCGGGGTTTCTTTGCTCGCATAGGCTCGGGTTTTTGGGCAGATTCGGGCGTTCAAAGATGTGCGGAATATTCGGTAGCGTAGGAGATCCGATCGCGCCCGAGCTGATCGGCCGGGTCGCGTCCGTGTTGCATCACCGGGGGCCCGAATCGCAGGGCGTGGCGGAGCTGGCCGGAGCGACGCTGGTGCACGCGCGGCTGCGCATCATCGATCTGTCGCCCGCGGGCGCGCAGCCGATGCCGAACGGCGACGGCAGCGTCTGGGTCACCTTCAACGGCGAGATCTACAACTTCAAGGAGCTGCGCGCCGAGCTGGTCGCCAAGGGCTATCGCTTCCGCTCGCAGAGCGACACCGAGGTGATCGTTCACGGCTACGACGCCTGGGGGGACGACGTCGTTCGCCGCCTCGATGGCTTCTTTGCGCTGGGGCTGTGGGACGTCAAGCGACGGCGGTTGCTGCTGGCGCGGGATCGCACAGGGAAAAAGCCGCTTTTTTACGTGCAGCACGGGGGCCGCTTTCTTTTCGGCTCGGAGATCAAGGCGCTGTTCGCCGCGGGCGTGCCCTCCGATGTCGACGACGCTGGGCTCGCCGGCATGCTCGCCTACGGCTATACGCCTCCGCCCGGGAGCCTCTACCGTGGCATCAAGCAGCTGCCGCCGGCGCACTTTCTGACGCTGGAAAAGGGGCAGTCGCCGGTGCTTCAGTGCTACTGGTCGATCGATTTTCGCGCGCCCGCCAACCCGCCTTCGGTCGAGGAAGCCAGCGCGCGCATCCGATCGCTGCTGACCGAAGCCGTGAAAAAGCGCCTCGTCGCCGACGTCCCGGTCGGCGCGTTTCTCTCGGGTGGTCTCGACTCCACGATCATCGTCGGGCTGATGGCGCAGCTCTCGGCGCGCGTCCGCACGTTCTCGATCGGGTTTACCGGTGATGCACGCTTCGACGAGACCGCCTTTGCGCGCGTGGCGGCCAAGCGTTTCGGCACCGACCACACCGAGTTCTCGGTTACCCCAGGCGATTTCGATCTGGTCGAGCGCCTGGTCTGGCACCACGACGGACCCTTCGGCGACTCCTCGGCGATCCCGACCTACGTCGTCTCGCGGCTCACCCGCGCCGAGGTGACGGTGTCACTCACCGGCGACGGCGGCGACGAGCTCTTCGCCGGCTACCTGCGTTTCTGGGCGGCCGCCGCCACCGAGAAGATCCCGCGGCCGCTGCGGCGCCTGGGGGGACTTGCCGCCAACGCCCTGCCTCGCGGCACCGGCAGCCGATCTTTCCCGGCGCGTGCACGTCGCTTCCTCAATGCGGTCGACCGCTCGCTGGGCGATCGCCTGACTTTCTGGAACTCGTTCTTCGCGTTCCGTGTCGGCGAGATTCTGCGGCCCGAACATCAGGGCGCCGGCAGCGTCGATGACGACGTGCTCGCCTTCCATCGCCGCTATTTCACAGAAGGCGCACGCGGCGCTTCGCCGTTGGCGCTGGCACTCGAGCACAACTTCGGGACGTACCTGCCCTACGACCTGCTGGTGAAGACCGACCGCATGAGCATGGCCCACGCGCTCGAGGCCCGCTCGCCCTTCCTCGACACGGCGCTGATGGAGTACGTCGCGCGCCTGCCCGACGACTACAAGCTGCGCGGTCGCACCACCAAGTGGATCCTGCGCAAGACCTTCGCCGATCTCATGCCTCCCGAGATCCGCACGCGCGGCAAGATGGGCTTTGGCCTCCCTCTCGGCACCTGGTTCCGCGGCGATCTGCTCGGCTACGTGCGCGACCTATTGACCGCCCCCACCGCCCGCATCAACGACTACCTGCAACCAGCGGTCGTCGCTCGCTACGTCGACGATCACGTCGCCGGCAAAGCCGATCACGAGCAGCAGATCTGGCTGCTCATCACCCTCGAACTCTGGCTACGCAACAAAGCCCGCCTCTCCCGCCCCTGGGACGAAACCCTAGAAGTCCGCCCCCACCAAGTCGTAGCCCCCGCCGCATAGATTCGCCACCGCCTCTGGCTCTGCTTCTTCTCTTCACCTCGCCCCGCCTCGGCGGGGAGAGCAACTGTGTTGTTTTCAGCCCTGGGCCGCAGCTGGTTGGGAGGCTGGCTGGTGCTTGCGGAGGTGGTCACGGGCAATGGCGTTGAGGATCGTCAAAAGCTTGCGCATGCAGGCTACCAGGGCGACCTTCTT
>JANNNO010000297.1:0-11145 GCA_031398585.1 Myxococcales bacterium
GTACACCACCAGCGAGACCAGGATGTCGATGTGCATGACGTGGATCCAGCCGCGCGCGCGGCGGACCCAGGCTTCGCTGCCGTCGCGGGGACCCGCGAAGCGCGCGTAGCCCTTTTCCACGCACCAGTAGGGGTACATCGCCAGCTCGTTGGTGCCGACGCCGGTCACGCCGAAGACCGCAACCGCGGTGAAAAGGCCCGCGCTCGGTGCCTGGAAGGTCAATCCTTCGGCGACCGCGGCGAACGTGAAGTCGGGCCGCTTCGTGATGAGCACAGCGGCCAGCATCGTCAGCACTGTGAAAAGACCGACCTTGATCACCGCCAGTCGTTCGATTCGTTCGTAGCCGCCACCTAGCAACAGCGCCAACGTGAGCGCGAGGATCACCAGCACCCAGAGGCGGATCGAGATCGCGGGGATCAACAGATTCATCACCTGCGCGAGGCCACCGAACATGGCGCCGACCTGCAGCAGCGTGATGAAGACCATCAGCGCCCAACCCCACGCCACCCAGCCGACGCCGCGTCCGGTGGAGCCGGCCACCGCTGGCGTACGGGGACCCGGAACCCGTCCCAGGCTCTCCAGCGTCGGCTCGCCGGTGGCGATGGTGTATCGGCCAAGCTCGGCCTGGATGATCGGCTTGGCCAGGCAGGACAGGATGATGAGCCAGAGCAGGCGATAGCCTTCCTGGGCACCGAGTGTGGTCGTCGCGATGAGCTCTCCCGAGCCGACGATGGCGGCTGCGAGGATCATGCCGGGGCCGATGCGACGCAGGATCTCCCGCATCGAGGTCGGCGGTTCGGCAATGCCATCGGGCGACAGGCGATAGGGATCGTCTTGGCCCATGCGGCGGGCAGATATATCACCGCGCTTGCGAAGTGCTAAAACCTATCCCCCCGTGATTCGTCGCTCTTTCATTTCATCGTCCCGGCAGCGTCGCACCTGTCTGTTCAGCCTGGCCGCCTGGCTAGTCGTTGCGGGTTGCGAGGGCGACGCCGCACGCACGCGCACACCCGACGCAGCCTCGGGAAGCCCCGATGCGGGCAGCAGCGATGGCGCTCTCGAAGTACCGCCCGAGGTCGCGCCAGCGCCGCGGCGATGTGTCGCGCCCGCAGGCAAAGGCACGCCCGCGACGATTGCCGCCACGGTCGATCTCATCAACTCGCTGCCGCGTCCCGTGACCGTGGAGTGTTTTCTCGAGAGCCTCGACCGGCCGCTTTACGCCGAGGCGACCCGCAGCGTGATCAGTTTGCAGCCAGCGCTCGGCAATCGCAGTCCGCGCGTCTTTCTCATCACGACGGGTCTCATCATGTCGTGGGTGCCCGACGGCAAAGGCGCGCGCCTGGTCGAATTCGGCGAGTTCGTCACGCCGACGCGCACGTTGAAGGGCGAGATCGCGTTTCCCGTCATGGCCGAGCTCGGACCTGCCGCGCCCTACTCGTCGATCAAGAGCGGCACCGGAACCACCTGCCGGTTCTGTCATCGTGAGGAAGAGCGCGCCCTAACCATCCCGTTCGCCGATGCTTTCATTTCGGGCGCCTTCCGACCCGACTGGCGCTCGCGAGTCGAACTGGCGGACCTTCGCAACGAACGCGTCATGTGCGATCCGGTTGCCGAGCCCGATCGCTGTGCCCTGCTGCGCGCCTTTTTCGATCATGGTCCGGTCGAGCCGCGCGAGTTTCCCCCCGGCGTTCCCACGATCTTCGAATGAGCGTGAGGGTCGTTGGGGGGGCCGCGGGGTTGGTGTCGGCGCTGCTAATCACTTTCGCGTCGGTGTGCCAGGTGGGCGGACTCGCGGCACCGATGACGACTGCAGACGCGGGGGCCGATGCCGGGTTGTCGATAGGCGCCCGCGCCGACGGTTTGGCCCAGGGCCAGAGCTGCGCTGGCTGGCAGCGGGTAACGTCGACCGTGCGCGGATCTCTCACCGCTTCGCTGAAACCAGCCCTGCTCGCCGACGGTGACGAGGTCGCGGCGCACCTGGCGCGCGTCTTCATGTGGGATCTCGATCTGCGGCGCGACGTGCTCGCTGGGGACGAGTTGGTCTTTCTTTGGCGCCGATCGCCCGCTGGTGAGATCGAGATCGGCGCCGCCCGCTACGTGTCGCAGAAACTCGGGCGCGTGCTGGCGGCTTATCGCTATCAGCGTACTGACGACGTCTACCCGAGTCACTTCGACGAGACAGGGCAGGAGGTCGCGCGTCGCCTGCGTGCGAGTCCATTGAACAGCTACGAACAGATCACGGCTCTGCTCAAGGATCGACCGACCCACGCGGGCATGGACTGGAAGACTCCCGTCGGCACCGAAGTCGTTGCGCCCAAGGATGGCGTCGTGACGCGCGTGAACTGGAAGCTGCGGGGCAACGGCAACTGCCTCGAGCTGCGCTACGCCGATGGTCTGCTCGCCAAGTTCCTGCACCTGTCGCAGATCAAGGTCCGCCGCGGCGGACGAGTGAAAGCCGGTCAGGTGATCGCTCTGACGGGCAACACGGGGCGATCGACCGCGCCGCACCTGCACTACCAGATCAATCGCGGGCGTCGCACAGTGGATCCGGTCGACTACCACGGCGTGCATCGGCGCCGCTTGTCGGCACGAGAGCTCCCGGCATTCGAAGCCACGCGTACGGCTCTGCTTCGCAGCTGCGACCTACGTTCCGCGTTGCCCTGAGCGCGGTTTTCTCGTCGCGACTCGTGGCCGCGAATCTCGCCGCCAGGCTGAGTGGCGCGCCGCAGGCCCAGGCGCCAGCGCCGTTCATCCCTGGTCCCGACGCTATTGGACGTGGTTCAACGAGCCTTCGGCCATTAGGCTTTTCGTCTTCCTCCCGATCTCTCGTTGTACCCCCGATGAAGCTGCACCCAGGTTCGTGGTCGCCGTTCGCCCTAGCCGCCGCGCTCGCCGTCACGCTCGGTTCCGCCTGCTCGGCGGCTCCCTTGCCTCCCGCAGGACCGGCTGTCAGCGGCGGTGCCACCGGGGGCGGCGCGGGCGGCGTAGCTGGAACGTCGTCTCCCGCGATGCCTGGAGGTCAAGCGGGGGCCGCGGCTGGCTCGGGCGGCAACCTCGGGTCCCCGGGCCCCAGCGATGCGGGCGGGGGCGTTGATTCAGCGTCGGCCCAGCTGCTGCCCTGTGAGATCCGATCCATCTTGCAGAAGCGCTGTCAGTTCTGCCACGGCCAGCCCGAACGTTATGGCGCGCCCATGCCGCTGGCCGCATGGATGGACTTTCAGGCCGCAGCCAAGTCGAATTCGCAGAAGTCAGTTCGAGAGATGACCGAGACGGTGCTCGCCGCGGGACGCATGCCGCCGGCCAACGCGCCGGGCGGATCGCTCACCGATGCGGAACGCGCGACGCTCGCTACCTGGCTCGAGGCAGGTGCACCCGCATCGACAAAAGCGGCCTGTGCCCCGCCCGAGCCGCCCCCGCCCGCCGCGGGCGAGCTGCCGTGCGAGCCGACTCACCGGTTCGTTGCGCAAGGCAATGATTCCTTGGGTTACCGGATTCCGCTGGAAGACAACCACTATGCCTGCTTCGTCTTTCCGGTGCCGTTCGCCGCCGACGAGCAGGCCATCGCCTGGGGGCCGACCATCGACAACGAGAAGGTCGTGCATCACTACATCCTCTACGACGCTCAAACCACCACGCGTCCCACCGGCTGTGGCTCCAACCGCACCTTCTTGATGGGCTGGGCCCCCGGCGGTTCGACCTGGGTCATGCCCGAGGACGTGGGGCTCAGGCTGCCCGATCCCGGCGGGTGGCTGGTGCTCGAGGTTCACTACAACAACGTTGCACGCCTGCCCAACGCCAAAGATCGCAGCGGCGTCTCGGTCTGTACCAGCAAGGTTCCGCGGCCCAAACAGGCCGGCGTGATCACGTTCGGGCAGGGCCGCTTTGCCATCCCTCCCGACCCTGACCACGACTACGAGGTGAGGGGCGAGTGCTCGGCCCAGGCGACGCGGACCCTCACCGAGCCCCTACGCGTGCTCGGCGCCTGGCCCCACATGCACCAGCTCGGCGTGAAGTTCCGCACCGACATCATCGGCAGTGGCGGAACGCGCACGCTGGTCGACGTGCCCAAGTGGGACTTCAACTTTCAGACCGGCTATCCCCGGGATCCCGCCCTCTGGTCGATTCAGCCGGGGGATCGCGTGCTGACCACCTGTACCTATCGCAACACCTCCGACCGGACGGTCAGGTTCGGCGAGCGGACCGAGGACGAGATGTGCCTCAACTTCACCATGGTGTATCCGGTCGAGGCGATCGCCGCGCTCGACCGCGTCCCGCTGCGTATGTGCAGCTTCTAGTAGCCCCCCGGGCTGCTCAGCTGACCAGCGTGGCCAGGCCCAGCTTCCGGTGCGCTGACTGCAGCTGCTGGGCGAGGGCGTGACCGCGGTTGGCCAGCTCCTCGAACTCGGCTTCGCGCGCCTTGATGGCGATCTGCTGAGCGCGTTCGCCGAGCACGCGTAGGGTGTCGGCCAAGGCGCGGGCCTGGCCCATGCGATCCTCGGGGCTGGGGGGCTCGTGGGCGAATCCAGCGGCGATCTGATTGGCCGCGGCCACCTCTTCGCCGAGCTTGTCGAATTCGGCGAGTAGCCCCGCGAGCTCGGCCGCGCGGCTCTGGAGAGCAGGAACCTTGTCGAGCGTGGCGCGAGCGAGCTTTTCCTGGTGCTGATGGGCGGCCGAGACCGCGGCGGCCATCGCGCGTCCGCAGGCCGCCAGGCGTTCCTCGCTGGCGCCGAGCAGAGCGAGTGTCTCCTTGATCCGCTCGATGTGGCGCGCGGTCACCAGCGGCGCGCGCTGGAAGCTCTCCGATAGGGAAGCGTAGGTATCCAGCTCGGCCACGAACGCCTCGGCGGCGTCGGTCATCTCGGCGAAACGACCTTTCGGTTTTTGCGTCATCCCGCGCAGTCTCGCATACCCCGCGGCCTCAACCGTCCTCGCTATGGGTCGGGGTCTCTTCCACCTCGGCCAGCTTTTCGGGCATGTGGATACGGACCCGCTTCACGGCGCGAGCCGTGGCATCCATGACCACGATGATGACGCCGTCGTCGCCGGCCAATCGCGCGCCTCGGTTGGGGATGCCGCCTGCCAGCTTGGCGGCCAGGCCACCGATGGTGGTGACGCCGTCGGCCTCGGGAAGCTCGAGCCCCAACGCCCGGTTCACCTCGCGAATCGGCACCTCGCCGCGCACCACCGCACAGTTGTCGGGCTCGCGCACGACCATCTGCTCGTTCTCGTCGTTCTCGCTGAAGACCTCGCCGACGATCTCTTCGACGAGATCCTCGAACGTCACGAGACCGGCCAGGTTGCCGTGTTCGTCCACCGCGACGGCCAGGCGCTGATGTTCGCGCCGCATGAAACGCAGGACCTCGATCGCTGGCAGCGCCTCCGGAAACATCTTGAGCTGCCGCAGCAGGTCCTGCAGCACGATGAGTTTGCCTTCCCAGGCGATGGTCACGATGTCCTTGGCACTCACGTAGCCGACCAGGTTGTCCAGCGTGCCGTCGTAGACCGGAATGCGCGACCGCCGCTCTTCCAGCAAGAACCGGCGCACCTCCTCGGTGCTGGCGCGCAAGGGCAGGGCGTCGATGCGGTTGCGCGGGACCATCACGTCGCTGAGCAAGAGCTTGTCGAACTCGAGCGCGCGCGATGCGATCTCGCTGGCGTGTTCATGAAGCGCGCCGCTCTCGGCCGCCTCCTCGACCATCTGCTGGATCTCTTCCTTCGAGATGTGGGCCTCGAGAAAGTTCGTCCGATCACGGAAGGGCCGCAGGAACACATTGGAGCTGGCAGTGAGGAACCAGACGATCGGCCGCGCCAAGCTCGACAGGAAGAGCAGGGGCTTGGCCATCAGCAGCGCGTAGGTCTCGCCCGCGCGCAGAGCGAGCGACTTGGGCACCAGCTCGCCGAGGACCAATGTGAGGTAAGAGATCGCCACGACGATGAGACCGAGCGCCAGCTCCTCGGCTTCTTGCGCCAGCCACGGGATGCCCGCCAGCACGGGTTCGAGGTAGCGGGCCATGCTGGCACCACCGAACGCGGCCGCCGTGGTTCCGACGATGGTGATGCCGACCTGAACCGTGGCCAGGAAGCGTTCGGGTTGCGCGCGCAGGGCGGTCAACGTCTTGGCGCCTCTACGACCTTCGTCGAGTAACTGCTGCAGGCGCGTCTTGCGGAGGGAGACGACGGCGATCTCAGCGCCCGAGAAGATGCCGTTGGCGAGAATCAGCGCGATGATGATCGTGAGTTCGGTAAGGATGACGGGGCCTCCGTGGCGCATCATCGCTGCGACGGGCCCGGCAGTCGAATCGATTTGGCCGTCCTTCCGGTGGGACCGGCCGCGAGAATCGTGCTAAATGAACTCGTCGGTCTTCCGGCTCAGTCTTCCGGCTCAGTCGCGAATGGCCATGCGTGCGCCGCGCAGCCCGAGGTTGCAGCAGCCCTTCATCACCGTACCGTTGGGTTGGCGTGTGATGACGGCGTAGGCGTAAGGCCGCGCTGAGTGTCCGTCGTGGCAGCGGAGCGTCTTCTTCAACGTCAGGGTCACCACCCCGACGCCCTCGACGTCCTGCAAAGTCATGCGCCAGGCGGCCGGCTCGCCCCGTCGGGCCTTGCCCGCAGGCTCGGCCACCGTGGCGCGCAGATCCGACGTGGCCAGCCCAAGGCCCGGCGTCCCGGCGGCCGTTCCATCCTTGTCGACGATCAACTTCCAGGCCGGCGCATTGGCGACGCAGACGAGATCTTCGTCGAAGACCGCGCTGCCGCCTTGCCCCACCAGCATGGCATGTCCCGGCTCGAGCGCGTCGGGGGTGAGAAAGCGTCCGTTGACCCAGCCGCGCACGCCCTGGTGCTCGACTTCACGCCAGAGCGCCCCGGCGACCTTGCGCTGCTTGCCGGTGAGCAAGACGCCCGTCGTCCCAGCGGGAATGTCA
Source organism: Myxococcales bacterium (assembly GCA_031398585.1). Classification (GTDB taxonomy): domain Bacteria; phylum Myxococcota_A; class Polyangia; order Fen-1088; family Fen-1088; genus JANNNO01. Next base: position 6,924 of record JANNNO010000297.1, read on the forward strand.
CCGACGCGCGGGCTCGATGTGCGCGGCTCGAGGCGAATCTTGAGACGGTCCCAGGGCTCGAGGCCGCGTACCGCCGCCAATCCCGCCGCGCGTGCAGAGTTTCGCCCGGCACTGCGCAGGCCCGAACGACCGGATCGTTCGGCAGCAGCGGGGCTCGCGACTCCCCCGAGCCAGGTGAAGAGTGCGAGACCGATCATCCAGCGCGCGCGCCCACTGCGCAGGCTCGGGCCGTCCGAGCTCAGACGAGCTGAGCCTGGACGGGTCGGCCTGTCCGGCGAGCGATCCGGGCTTTTGCTGGGCTTGATCACGGAGAGCGCATCTTGCACCGAGAGGTGCCCCCATTGCATCCATTGACTCATTCAGAACCACCTGGCCGCGTACGTAAGAGTCAGTCCGACGCTGCGTTCGCCCAGGCGTTGCTGAAAGCCGCTGTAGAAAAATCCCGCCAGCCCCAGCTCCTGATGCCGGGCCAGCACGGCCCCGACGGACCCCTCGACGCCGAAGGCCGGGACCAGCGCGGGGACGGCCAGTGACGCGACACCCTGGGCGCTCCAGCGCAGAGCCACGTGGGGGCCGCGACCGTCGACCGGCTGTCCGAGCGCATTGCCGATGGCAAGACCCGCCCCAGCGCTGGTCGTGCTGTCGAGCCAGAACCCTTCGAGCGGGACGCCCCTCGTGAGGGCGGGCAGCAAGCTTGTCGGCAGATAGCGATCATGGTGGCGCAGGTCGTGAGCCAGGTAGACGCGCGGTCGCAACATCAATTCGGAGAGCAGGTACCGGCGTGCGCCTTCGACGAGGGCGGCGCCCTGCCAGCCGATGAGATCGCGATCCCTGGCGGCGAGACGTCCCGCTTCCACCGCGCCTCGCAGCTCGATCTGATGAGGCAGCCGGCGCAGGCTCGCAGAGGCGCTGACGCCGTCGAGCAGGGCGTGGGTCCGCAGCGCCGCTGTCTGCCCCGGCAGCCGCCCCAGGAAGATTTCGGACTCGATCGCCAGGCGGTCCTGCAACAAGGCGGTCACGTGGCGCAGCTCCACGAGCGGCTGCCAGCCTGTCGGCAGACGCTGCGCTCCCAGCTTGAGGGTGCTCTCGTCGGCCCCCCGGCGTCGGCGAACGATGGCCGCAGCGGCGATCTCGTCGCCGCCGCCGCCCAGCTCGATCGGACGCGGCAGCGTGAGACGGAGCTGCCTCGCCTCGAGCCCGTAGGTCAACCGGCGGATCCTCTGCTCGACCCGCCCCTGCCATCCGAAGCTGACCAGATCGCCGACCACGCCGCCGACGCCGTCGGCCCAGACGCCGTCGAGGTGGTCCTCTTTCAGCCAGTACGCCCGCCGCAGCAAGGTCGCCTCTTCCACGTTGGCGGGAATGCGATCTTCGCTGGTAAAGCCTGAGTCTTCCAGCAGCGCAAAGGCATCGTCGTGGCGGTCGAGCGTCTCGAGCGCGGCGACGCGCGTGCGCAGCTTGAGGGTCGCGGGGGCGCTGGCCAGCAAGCGCGCCACCGTTGGCCGATCCTCTCTGTCCATCGCCTCTTGCAGATCGATCTCGATCGCCGGTGTCTCGGGCGCATATTCCCGCGGCTCGGCCCAGGTGGCTCGCTGCCGGGCGAGCTGACGATGTTCGAGGGCATCGAGGGGACGGCCCGCAATGCGGTAAGCGTCGGCCAGAAGATCCCACGAGCCGGGGCGACGCCGTTCTCGCTCGGCGCAACTCGATAGCGCCCGCTGGGTCGCCGCTCGGCTCTGGTAAAGCACGGCGGCGCTGAGCCATGCCGGGCAGGCCTCGTCATCACCTCCCAGCGCCATGGCGCCGCGGAAGTCGGCCTCGGCCGCCGCCAGCCGGCCTCTCTCCACGGCCAGCAGCGCACGCGCCAGCGGCAACTCGGGATGCACCTTGTACCCAGGCTGCGCTTCGGCCAGCCTCACCATCTCGGCCGCCGCGCTCATGCGCCGGCCTTCGAGCGCAAACTCGACCCCCGAGAGCAAGAGATCCGGATTGGGCAGACCGCTGAGGCGAAGCGTCTCGATCACGACCGCGGCGGCCTCGTCGTAGTTGCCCGTGCGCCTGATGAGCTGAAACAGGTCCAGCGCCACGCCGAGATCTCGTTGTGCCCGCCAGAGATTCCGCAACGCCTCGAGCGCGAGCAGATCCTCTTCCTGACTCCAGGCGAGATCGTAGAGCAGCCGCCAGAAGGTCGTGTCGTCAGCGCGCGCCTGTTCCCGGGAGCCCACCAGGCGGGCCAGGGCGGGAGCGGGACGGCGCAAGCGCCAGAGCAGCTCGGCCTGCCTCACGACATCCGCGAGCTCAGTCCCTTCCAGCTTGGGCACGTGATCGAGGCAGCCGAGCGCCCGTTCGAGATCGCCCACCTGTTCGTAGAGCCGGGCGAAACGCCGCCAGTAGACCGCCTCCTTGGCGAAGTTGAAGCGAAAATCGTTGTAAAACTCAATGGCACGCTCGATCTGACCGCTGGCCACCAGGACGTCTCCCAGTCGCACGAGCTCGTAGAGCTTGAGCGTCGTCGGCTTGCCGGGGCGCGGCCGCAACTTGGGTTCGCGAGAGACCGAATTGCCAAAGGCTGGAAGCGAGCTCCCGATGGCGGTGGCGACAGTAAAAAGCCCACAGAGCGCGATCGCCCTGCTCGTGCCACGGATCAGCGACACTGCAGCTCCACCTGCCCGGTGTCAGCGCTGGAGAAACGGAGGCGAGTCAGCTTACGGGCGCGATCCAGCTCCGTGGTTCCGCCGGGAACGATCGAGCGCCCGTCGGCGAGACACGCCGCCACGGTCGCCACCACCGGCAGATGCCCCTTCATGCGGAACTTGAGCACGTCTCCTTGACGCTCCCAGGTGATCACCGGGGCGTTGGCCGACATGAGATGAGGTTCGGCGGGCGGCTGAGCCGATAGCGCCAGCAGGGCTCCGGTTGCCGGGCCGAGCGCCACGAAGCGACCTTCCGTCGTGTCTCTGACACCGATCACGTTGCGCGAGCGCACGAGGTCGGGCCAGCCAAGCTTCGAATCGATGCGCAGGGTGCGGAGTTTTTCCAGTCCGCGCAGCTCCCAGGAGCCATCGATGAAGCGCGCGGCGACGGCGCGCGGAAGCTCGACCACCTTGGCGACGTATTCACTGACCCACAGAGGCAGGGTCTCCTGGTTGACCGCCCAGAGGTAGACGTCCCTCAATGCATTGGCGCCCGAGACGCTCGCGCCGGAATAGAAGTGATAGTAGATGTCGATCGGCTTGAGCCGCCGCGGCTTCTCGGTGAACTCGAACATCTTGCGGATGTTGCGAAAGCCCGAGAGCTGATCGCCAAGCCGGGAAGACTCGATGTAGACGTTCTCGTTGTGCTGGGGAGCGTAGACCTGCACCGTCTTGCCGACCGGCCGATAGAACGACGGCACCTGGGTCAGCGAAGGACTATCGAACGGCTCGTCGCAGTTGTAGCCGTTCATGTTGGCGAGGCCGATGGCGTCGGCGTGTGCGATCACGCCTTCGTCGGGCAGGGCGTTGCCGCTCCAGAGCACGGCTTTGACCTTCTTGTCGGGCGGCGCGATCCGCTGCGTGATGTAGTCGGTCGATCCTCGGATCTCGCGCGCGGGCGCATACTTGTAGTTCGGGATCGGCATGTGCAACGCGCGCTTGGGGCGCAGGTTGCGTGAACGGGGCGGGACCGGGTGTGGCCAATCGAAGGGATGCGAGAAGGTGTGGGTCGCCAGCTCCACGTGGGGCAGCCGCGCGATCTTCTGTGCGATCGGCTCGAGCACGGCGCTCAGCTTGGGATTGACACCGGCACTGCCGATCTCGCCCTCTACGAAGGAGACCGTCGTAGGCAGTCGGTAGGTCTCGAGAAAATCCTGCAGCACGACCTGGCCGGAGTAAGGCCGGTCGTAGAGCGCGGAGCGACCGTTGAATCCGTCGCCATCGATCTGGACCAGCAACAGCCGTCGACCGTTTTCGGTGCTGGGATCGGGTACGGGCACCGGCGCCAGCTCGAGCGCGCGGGTAAAGAAGGCAAAGGGATCGATGCGCCACCGGTAGCTGTGTCGATGGCCGACCTCGAAAACGTAAGGATCGAGTGCCATGCCACCAAAGCGGCCGGTCACGACGGGAGTGGCGCGCTGGCGATCGGCGTCGCGGATCTCGACGTGGCGAGTGCCGGTTCTGGCGAGGTAGGGCGGCAGGTTTCGCGAAAGCGGCACCTGCGGCGCTTCGAAGCCTGACAGCGCATC
>JANNNO010000299.1:0-12894 GCA_031398585.1 Myxococcales bacterium
CAACCAGCGCAGCCCGAAAAAGAGCACGCCCGCCACCGCGGCGAGATGCAGACCCGAGACGGACAATGCGTGGACCGCACCGGCCGCCTTGAAACCAGCTTCCACGTCATCCCCAGCCGCCGTGCGCTCGCCCAGCACCAGACCCTTGACCAGGGGGGCGTGCGCACGGCTCACGCCTGCGTCGATGGCGGCCGCCATCGCCCGATGAGCGCGTTCGGCGAGCCCACGGAACGAGGTCGTGTCGCCCGGGATCGACTCGACCGAATCGGCGGACGCAAAGAGGTCGATGCCCTGGGTGCGCGTCAGATCTTCCAGCGTCGGCAGGCCCGGGTTGGCTAGCCCCCGCGGCTGCGACAGCCGTCCGCCGAAACGAACGTCGTCCCCGGGATGAATCACCTCGGCACGAGTCAGCGAAACCGCCAGGCGCAGATCGACCGACTGGCCGTCGATCCGATGCGCGTCAACCAGGCCGCGAGCGCGTCCGTCACTCCCCGCCCAGCGCAAGGTCCGCAGCCAGACCCCCTCGATCCGGACGACGCGCCGGCCAGCGTTGGTACCGCTCAACGCGCTGGCCACGTGCGGAGGCAACGTGCGTGGCGCAGCGGCGTGCTGAGCCGCCAAAAGCCCGATCCCGAGACAAACCAGCCAGCCTCCCGACACTGGCTTGCACCGTCTCGCCGCCAAGAGGCCACCGAACAAGACGATGAGGATCGCAATCGCCGCCAAAATGGGCGACAAAGAGCCCTGCGGCATCCAAGAGCCAGCCCAAACGCCAGCTCCGAGGCCCATCGCCCAAAAACAAAGCAGCATCGCGCCCCTTCTCGGTGACCCAGCCCATGGCGTTGCGGGTCTTGAGGCGGACGGCGGATGCGCTAAGGTTCAAAACCCTCTGCCTGCCGGCGCCCCCAAGATGTCCAGTCCCGCCGTTCCCACGCACCGCAACGAGGTCATTCGACAAAGGATTGCGGTCCCCTTCGAATACCCGGTCGTCTTCACACGCGGACTCTTCGATCCCGGCAACCTCGCTCTGCGGGACGCTCTTTGCGAACGAGAGCCGGACCGCCGTCATCGCGCCATCGTGGTCATGGACGCCGGCTTCTCCGCCGCGTGGCCCGAGGTGACAGGCGCCCTCACGAGCTACTTCGCCGCGCACGCCTCCGCCATCGAGCTGGTGACCCCGCCCATCGAGATCCCAGGCGGCGAGGCTGCGAAAAACGACCCTGCGATCATCGAAGGGCTCCAGAGCGCGTTCCATCGTCATCGCATCGATCGACACTCCTTCGTCATCACGATCGGCGGCGGAGCCGCAATCGATGCCGCCGGCTATGCGGCCGCGACAACTCACAGAGGCCTTCGCACCGTGCGCGTCCCGACCACGGTGCTCGCACAGAACGACGCTGGTGTCGGGGTCAAGAACGGCGTCAACGCGTTCGGCGCCAAGAACTTTCTCGGGACCTTCGTTCCTCCTTTCGCCGTCCTTTGCGACACTGATCTCCTGGCGCGCCTGCCCCGCCGCGAAGCGATTGCGGGTCTTGCCGAAGCGGTCAAGGTCGCACTCATCCGTGACGTCGAGTTCTTCTCCTGGATTGAGAGCAACGCCGCCGCGCTAGCCGCTGCAAATCAGGAGGCGATGGCCGAGGCCGTCCGTCGTTGCGCGATCCTGCACCTGCGCCACATCGCTACCAGCGGCGATCCCTTCGAATACGGCAGCGCACGCCCTCTCGACTTCGGACACTGGGCGGCTCACAAGCTCGAAGGCCTGACCAAACACGAAGTCCGTCACGGTGAAGCCGTGGGCATCGGCATGTTGCTCGACAGCCGATACGCCTTTTTGCAGGGCATGCTCGCTGAAACCGACTTCGATCGCATCTCCCGCGTGCTGGCCGCGCTGGGCCTGCCGCGCTGGCATGACCAGCTGGTGGCACCTGGGCGCGCTTCAGGTCCCGCCCTGCTGGATGGTCTCGAGGATTTCCGCGAGCACCTGGGCGGTGAGCTCACGGTGACCCTGGTCTCGGGCATCGGGCGCGCCGTCGAGGTTCACGAGATGCACGAGCCGAGCATCCTCGCGGCGCTGGACTGGATGCGGGCCACGCGGCCACAATCGTCCCGGCCATGAGGCTCGGGACCGCGGCTCATCTCACGTACTGCACCAACATTCATCCGGGCGAGTCCTGGAGCGAGGTGCGCGCCAACCTCGAGCGCCACGTCAGGGCCGTCAAGCAGCGCATCTGTCCAGATCGCCCGTTTGGCGTGGGCCTCCGCTTGTCGGCCGCGGCCGCGCACGATTTGCAAGACCCCGCCGAACGCGAGCGCCTGCGTGCATTCCTCGCTGACAACGGCCTTTACGTCTTCACGGTGAATGCCTTTCCCTACGGGCCCTTTCACGGTCAGCCCGTCAAGGAGGCGGTCTATCGTCCGGACTGGCGGGAGCCCGAGCGGCGTTCGTACACCCGCGAGGTGGCAGCTCTGCTGTCAGAGCTGCTCGCCTCGGCACCGACAGAGGCGGGCGCCACGACCGGCTCGATCAGCACCGTACCGGGCAGCTTTCGCGATCGGTGCCCCAGCGACCGTGAGCGCGACGAGATGGGACGCGCGATGGCGCTCGCGGCTCTCGACCTGTTTCGGCAGCGCGAGGCCGGACGCCCTCTGATTGGCCTCGCCCTCGAGCCAGAGCCGGCCTGCGCTTTCGAAACCACACGCGAGGCGGCGACCTTCATCGAAAGACACGTCTACGCGGGTGCGGGACGGGCGGCCTTCATGGAAGCAACCGGTCTCACCGCCGGCGCGGCCGAGTCCGCCCTCAGGTTGCACGTCGGCGTCTGCCTCGACGCCTGCCACGCAGCGGTCGAGTTCGAAACGCCGACCGAAGGGGTGGATCTGCTCGCCGCCGCTGGCATCCCCATCTGGAAGCTGCAGGTGAGCGCCGGTCTCTCCGTCCAGGCGCCTGACCGCGACAAGCTGCAGGCTCTCGCGCGCTTCGCCGAGGGCGTCTATCTTCATCAGGTCGTCATCCGCCGCGGGTCGCGGCTCGAACGCTGGGTCGATCTGCCGGAAGCGCTGGCGCACTACCAGGACGTTGCCGACCGTGGGGACGAATGGCGCGTGCACTTCCACGTGCCGCTCTTTCACAGCGCGCTGCCACCCTTCGTCAGCACGAGCGATTTTCTCGTGCCCCTGCTCGCGCGAGCGGCGGCTCGTCCCTTCACGCCCCATCTCGAAGTCGAGACGTACACCTGGGACGTCCTGCCGGAAGAGTATCGCCGCCAACCGGTCGACGTCGCCGTCGCGCGAGAGCTCGGTTTCGCCCTTTCCGCGCTGGGCGAATCCCCACCCCTGCCCCTGGCCACCCCATGACCACATCGCCTTCCCTGCCCGCCGACGTGATCGAGCGACCGACCGCCCTGCAGATCGCCTTGCGTCTCGGTCGGGTCTCGAATGTCCCGACCGTCTTCACGAACGTGGCCGCGGGCATGGCGCTCGCGGGTGGCGATCTCACCTCGCCCCTCTTACCGATCTTAGGTCTCGCCGTGGCGCTGTTCTACGTGGGCGGCATGTACCTCAACGACGCGTTCGACGCGCGCTGGGACGCGGCCAACCGACCCGAGCGACCGATCCCGCAAGGTCACGTCAAAACATCCACGGTCTTCCTGGCCGGATTCGCCATGCTCGCGGCAGGAGCCGGAGCCGTGGCGGCCACCGTTGATTCACGCCCGCCGCTCTATGCCGCGGGTGCCCTCGCCGGCCTCATCGTGCTTTACGATCTGTCTCACAAGGCCAACCCGCTGGCCCCCCTCGTCATGGCGGCGTGCCGGGTCGCGGTCTACGCGTTGGCGGCGCTCGCCGTCACCACCTGGCCCTTGCCGTCCGCCGTCCACCTGGGCGCCGCCGCCCTCTTTGCGTATCTGGTCTTTCTCAGCACGCTCGCTCGCAAGGAAACCCTGCATCCCAGCTTGCCCAAGATGATCGGCTCACTGGTAGCCGGCATTGCGCTGCTCGACGCCGTCATGCTCGCGATCACCGGCCACCCGATCGCCGCCGCGCTCGCCGTCGGCGCCTTCTTCCTTACGCGCCGTCTCCAGCGCCGCGTGCCCGGCTCCTGATCAAGCCGCGAAGACGTGCCGCAAGATCGTGCCCTTCACGGCAGTGGCATCGATCGCATCGCCAGGCGGCAGGCTCGCCGGGTCGTTGGTAATGAAGAGGGGCCCATCGGCCGGATCGTCGGTGATGCGGCCATGCGACCCCTTGACGATGGAAGCGTCGAGGCCGATCACGTCAAGAAGAGAGCGAAAGCCGAGCTTCCTCTTGGCCAGCGTCCAGCCGACTTTCACCATGGGCAATGCGATCTCTGGATTGATCAAGAGCTCGACCGGGTCGTAGCCCGGCTTCTTGTGAATGTCGACGGTGCGGGCGTAGTCGGGCGCCCGCGCGTCGTCGGTCCAAAAGTAATAGGTGAACCAGCGGTCGGCCTTGGCAACGACGACGATCTCGCCCGAACGTGGGTGGTCGAGCCCGTGCGCCGCCCGCTCGGCACCGGTCCAGACGGATTCGACGCCGTCCAGCTTGCGGAGCAACGCAGCCACCTCGGCAATGCGCCCCGACTGCTTGACGTAAACATGCGCCACTTGATGATCGGCCACGGCGAACGCCTCGGAGGCACCCGGGTCTAGCACCTCGCCCATCGTCTCTTGCCGGATCGAGAGCAGGCCCGCTGCGCGCAGGGCGCGGTTGATGTGCACAGGGCCCGTCACGGCGGTGATGCCGTACTCCGACAGGACGATGACCGCCGCGCCGTCGCGTTCGGCCTTCTCGATGAGAGGCGCGCAGGCCGCGTCGACGGCGGCCGCCTCCTTGGCCGCTCGCGGATCGTCGGGCCCGAAACGCTGCAAGTCGTAATCGAGGTGGGGAACATAGACCAGACCGAGCGTCGGCTTGCGCGTCTGCCAGACGTGCTCCGAGGCCCGCAGGATCCAGTCCGAGCTGGCCATGTTCGCCCGCGGTCCCCAAAAATTGAAAAGGGGGAAGGTACCGAGCTTGCCCTGAAGCTCATCGCGCAGCTCGCCCGGGAAGGTGTGCACGTCGGGCAGCTTGCGCCCGTCGGCCGGATACTGCGGCCGCGGCGTGACCGCGTAGTCCACGGCCGCGTACATGTTGTACCACCAGAACAACTTGGCGCAGGTGAAGCCCGGGTCGCGTTTCTTGGCCGCGTCCCAGATCTTCTCACCCGCTACCAGGTGATTGGACTGGCGCCACAGCCAGACCTCGGCCGTGTCGCGAAAGTACCAGCCGTTGGCGACCGCCCCGTGGCCGCTCGGCGCAAGCCCGGTGACGAACGTCGACTGCACCGAACAGGTGACTGCAGGCGTGATCGTCCGCAGGGGGCGCATCGCTCCTCTTCGCGCCAGGGCCGACAACGTCGGCGCGTGAGCCAGCAACTTCGGCGTCAGCCCGACGACGTCGAGCACGAGGGTCTGCCGCATCGGCAAAGCCACCTCAGGAATCCACGCGCGGCTGCTGACCCCGCAGAACCGAGTTGCCCTCCCAGAGCTCTCTCTGGTCGATCTTGGGTGCCGCGGCGGCGTCATCCAGGTCGAGCCGGCCGCTTTGCGCGAAAAAGCGAATCGGATTTTTCCAGAAGACCAGCTCCGCGTCGCCCTCGGGCACGCCCGCCTGTCTCATCGCCTCGAGCGTCTTGGGCACCTTCAACGGATCGCTCACGCCCCAGTCCGCGGCGCTGTTGACGATGATTCGTTCCGGCCCGTACTTCTTCACCAGCGTCACCATGCGGGCCTCGTCCATCTTCGTTGCGGGATAGATGGAATGGCCCGCCCAGCAGCCCGACTCGAGCACCAGGGGCAGCGTCTCCTCGTTGTTGTGATCGACCAGCGTCAGCGCGGGCGGAAACCCCATCTCCTTGATCAAGGCCAACGTCCGTTCCGTCCCGCGCCGCTTGTCCCGGTGAGGCGTATGAATCAACACGGGAAGCTGGTACTCGCGCGCCAGCTCGACCTGCGCCCTGAAATAGCGATCCTCGGCGTCGGTCTGATCGTCGTAGCCGACCTCGCCCACGGCGACGACGCCATCCTTCTCCAGGTACTTGCGCAACAACGCAATCACACCGTCGGCGATCTTCGGATTGTTGGCCTCCTTAGGATTCAGCGCCAACGTACAAAAGTGGCGAATTCCGAACTGCTGCGAACGGAACCGCTCCCAGCCGAGCAGCGACAGGAAGTAATCCTCGAAGGTACCGACGTGGTTGCGCGGCTGCCCCACCCAGAACGCCGGCTCGACGATGGCCGCGATGCCCGAAGCCGCCATCGCCTGGTAGTCGTCGGTGGTCCGTGAGGTCATGTGAATGTGGGGATCGAAAAGACGCATCGTCAAACTCCTTGCAAGCCGTCGTCAGGAACGATCAAAGCGGTGTCGGCGGGCACAGGACGACCGGCTGCCCGCCGCTCGCTGGCGTAGCCTTTCACCATCCGGCGCAGCTCCTCGTTGTTGCGTGCGCCGAGCCCAACCACTCGCGCCAGAGACAACTCGTTGAAGATCGCCTTCATGACCATCTGGTTGAACGCCAGCTCGGGCATGTGCGCCGCCGGAAAGGGATTGTCACAGGCGAGCGCCTCGATCACCGGCAGCACGTTGATGCGAACCGCGTCGGCCGCCAGAGTCACGTAGCGCACCGGCTCGGGCAGCAGCGACAGCACGCGCAAGATGGCCTGCTGCTCGCGCATCTCTCCTAGGCGGAAGAGTTCGTCGACACGACTGGCGACCATGGCTGGCTCGCGACCTTGCGCCGCCGCCAACAAGAGCAGCCCGCGGCCGAGCTCGTCGGCATCCCACTCGCCAGCGCTCAGCTCGCCGCCGTCCGCCAGTTTCGCGGGCTCGGTCAAAGCCAGCGAGTTGCGCCCCAGTCGACGCCCGGCCCCACTCCAGTCGATGGAGAAGCGTTCACTCTCGATCCCTTCGCGCCGTGCGTCCGCAAAGGCCCGCGCCAACCACGTCGCCGCCTCGGCAGCGACGCGCTCGCGCAGCCATGTCTCCAACGTCTCGAGGCTCACGGGCCCCATCTTAAGGCCGCGCCCGCCGTCTTCAAGGACCGAACACCGGCTGCATCCTGGGGCGGGGCCAAAAAAAAGGGCCCCGTGTGGGGCCCTTTTCGGTTGTGGAGTGTCAGCCGCCGCTGATTAGCTCGGCTCCATCTTCGCCATCGCCCGTCGCATCTTGCCCAGCGCCTGCTCTTGCAGCTGGCGCACGCGCTCGCGTGACAGGTGATACTCGTCGCCAATCTCCTTGAGCGTCCGCTCGCGGTCGTTGACCAACCCGAAGCGCTTGCGAAGGATGTCGGCCTCGATCGGCTTGAGACCGGTCAAAAGCTTCAGCATCTCCTGCTGCGTTTCGCTGTTCATCATCGCCTCGGGCGGACTCGGCACCTCGTTCGGATCGACCAGGACGTCGATCAGACGGCGGCCGTCCTCGTCGGAGATGGGCTTGTCGAGCGAGACCGGCGTCTCGGCCAAGAAGGTCTTCATCTTCTCGAGCTTTTCCGCTTCGATGCCCGTCGCGGTCGCGATCTCCTCGGTCGTCGCCGGACGTTCCAGCTTCGACTGCAGCTCGCGCTCGCTCTTGGCGATCTTGTGGTAGGCGTCGATCATGTGAACCGGCAGCCGAACCGCCCGCCCCTTGTCGGCAAGCGCCCGGCTGATGGCGTGACGAATCCACCAGCTGGCGTAAGTCGAGAAACGGAAGCCGCGACGGTAGTCGTACCGCTCGACCGCCTTCATGAGGCCGATGTTGCCCTCTTGAATGAGGTCAGGCAGCGGCAGGCGGCCGTGGTTGAACCGTCGCGCGATCGAGACCACGAGTCGCAAGTTCGCCTTTACGAACTCGTTCTTCGCGCGTTTGATCCGCGACATCTTCTCGGCCGCTTCCTCGGCATGTTCCAGGAAGCCCTTCGTGGTCGAGAAGGCCGGCAGATCTCCTGTGTGTCGCTCGCCTCGCGCCGCACGGGCGACCCGTTGCAGCTCCGAGAACGCCGCTTCCACGAAGAGCCGATCGATGTCGAGCTCCTTGAGTTTGGCTCCCAGCTCGACGACCGACTTGTCCGACCCGCCCCGCCCAGCCAAGGACGTCCGCCGCTTGGCCTTCTCGGCCAGCGCTCGGTAGGCCTTGAACTCGACGATCGGTTGCGGAACGGTCTCCGCCGCCGTCGCCTCGACGATGTCGGCGGTCCAGGCTGCCGACGGCGCGTGGCTCAGCAGGATCTGCCACATCTCGAGCTCGAGTTGCTCGATGTGACGAGCCGTCTCGAACTCCTGCTCGGGGCGCAGCACGTCCAGCTCGGCCATGTCGCGGAAGTACATGGCGAGGAAGCTCTGCGGCTCGTCGCCGCCTTCCTTGGCTTCGACCTCGCCCCCTTCGGCGTCTTTGGCCGCCTCGGGTTCGGCACTCTCGACGAGGATCCCCTCTTCAGCCGGCTCCTCGGCTGCCTCTTCTTCGGGATCTGCCACCCCGGTCACCACCGTGACGTCGACATCATCGATGGCCCCAAAGGCCTCCAGCGCGTCGTCGCCGACCGGTAGCGCCTCGGACCCTTCGCCCCCCAGCTCGAGCCCATCGGGCTCGATATCGTTGGCAGGACGTAGAGCCATGGCCTCCGGGTCGTCTTCACGCACCTCGGCACCATCCCCGACAGGAGCTTGAACATCTGCGGCTTGCGCCGACTTGTTCCCCTTGTCAGGATGTCGTTGCTTCCGGGTCTTGCTCTTGGCTGCTGCGCTTCTGTGCATGGTCGTTTGTCTCCGGAGCACGATCCGTGTCCGTACAAGTAGTACGTACCTCGGCGGAGAAATATTCCTCGGGCTCCATGGCGTTGGATGCCCGAGACCTCTCATCGGTCACACGACTCTTGCGATTGAGTCGCCGGGACCAATCGGTCCCGAACATCGAGTCACCCCACACCGAGAAGTTAGAGCCGGACGCGCGCCGGCGCCGTCGACTCGTGTGCGGATGAATTGATCTTCAATCTGCGGGGCGCTCGCAAAGCACCATGACGCTGCGAGAGGCGGCCCCGAAGAAGTGGCCACGCGTCGCGATGCTGCCCGAGACCTCGAGAATGCGGAAACCCGCCTGGCGCAGGAGTTTTCCCAGCTCATGCAGGCTATACGCGCGAATCGACATTTCGTGTTCGACTTGCCTGCCGTCCTGGAAAACTATCGACCGCCTGACGTTCAGGCGGCTGGTCTGATAGTTGAAATCGACCTCTTCGAGAACCACACATCCCTCTCCCTCCCACCAGACCCGCGTGGGTAGATCCCCCACGATGTAGTCACGATTCAACGTGTCGAGTAGAAACCGACCTCCTGGTCGCAACGCCCGCGCAACGCTGGCGGCAACCTTAAGATTCGTCTCCTCGTCGAAGTAGCCAAAGGAAGTGAGAAAGCTGTAGGCGCCGTCGAACTGGCTGTCGAAGGCCATTTCACGCATGTCGGCGTGAACGAAGTTCACCGACAGCGATCGCCGTTGCGCTTCGTCTGCCGCGCGAATCAGGAGTGGAAGTGACAGGTCGATCCCGGTCACGCGGTAGCCCCCCTGACCCAGCTCGATAGCGTGTCGTCCGTAGCCGCATCCCACATCGAGCAGTTCGGCATCGTGCGGAAGGCGGAACGAGTCTCGGAGGAAGTCGACCTCGCGCAGCGTCTGCTCGGGCGTTAAAAACGGCAGCGTGCGCAGGTAGTCTTCGTCGAAGGCCTCCTCGAACCAAGGTTTGAGCCGTTTTTTCCGCGGCCGCTGTGACAAGGCCTCCTGCCAAGTGGCCCCCGGTGGCAAGAGCGGATGCGAACCCGCCGGCGCTACGGACGACGAGCTGCGGTTGGCAGCGGGCTGAGGCGCGGGCGGAGGGACCGCGCGAGGCGACTCTGGACCACGCACTTCCGGGGCGGCGGCAGCGCGCACGCCCAGCTCGGGTGCGGGCGTGGCCGGCAGGGGCGGACGGGCCGGCGGCGGCGTAGGGGGCGAGCGAGGCGCTTCGGGTGGGGCCAGCGCAGCCGGGCTCACCCGCTCGCCGAAATTGCCCTCGGGGCCGGCAAATTCCACTTCTTCGACCGGCAGCGGCACAGTGGCCTCGTCCTGCATGGGCGCCAGCGGCTGAGCTGCCCAGGCCGGAGGTAGGGGTCGCGGTGTCGAAAGGGCGTCGACCAGCTGGAAAGGCTCACGGGGAGCGCCACGTCCGTCGAGACTCGTAACCGTCAATGGCGGCGGCGTCTCTGGCATCTCGTGATAGTCGGGCGGAGGCACCGCCGTGCGCAGGCCGCCGTCGGAACCGCTCAGCGGCAGAGGCGTCGGTGTGACCACGTCGATAACGGACATGGCGTCCGGAGGCGGCGTCTCGGCGTCGATGGTGATCTCCGGGCCCGGCGTCACGGGGTCGATGCCCATGCCTCGGTCAGGTGGCGTGTCGGACGGCTTGGCCATGACGGTCACGCCGGCCTGAGAATCCGACCGATGCCGGTTCCCATCCGGATCGCAGTTCCTGGCGGGATCGGATCGAGGGCCACGTGGCCCGGTTCGAATACGACGATTGTCGTCGACCCGAGATTGAAGATGCCGAGCTCGTCCCCGCGGCGAATGCTGGGCCCGTCGTCGTACCGGCGGCTGCGCACGATGCCGTCGGAGAACTTATCGTCGTGGGTGGCGATGTCCGGATCGTAACTGGCGGTCATGTGCCCAACGCCGACCGCGGCCACCATGACCACGGCAGCGAAACCCGCCGGCCCTTGCAGCAAGGCCACCAGCCGCTCGTTGACGCTGAAGAGCCCCGGTTCGCGCAGCACGCTCTTCTCGTTGACCGGGAAGAGTTGTCCCGGCACGTGATGCCAGGCAACCAGCTTTCCCGCCACCGGCGAGTGAACCCGGTGGTAGTCCCGCGGCGAAAGATAGGTCACCGCGAAGCTGCCGCCTTCGAGACGATCAGCTGCGGCTCTGTCGCCAAGCAATTGCGCCAGCGAAAATCCAACGCCCTTGGCGTCGACGACCTGCCCGGCCGTGATGGCGCCGGTCTCGACCACCTTGCCGTCAGCGGAGGAGACAACGATGTTCTCGTCGAGCGGCAGCGGACGCGCCCCGGGCTTGAGCTTGCGGGTGAAGAACTCCTGCAAACCCGAATATTCGGCGAGAGGCTTTTCCGCTTCGGTCACATCGATGCCGTACTGTCGGGCAAACGAGGCCACGACCGCCTTGCGGGCAGCCGTCGGAAGAACGCGGGTTGCGCTCCAGCCAATTAACTGGGACAGCGCTCTTTGGGGAGCCACGCGCCACAAGGAGCGCGCCACCCGCTCGCGGAAAGGAAGGATCGACATGCCGGCTCTCGTTATCACCCGGGCGGGAGCTTCACTTTAGGGCAGATGATGTCGCCCGTCAAAAGGGAAGACGTCGGCCTGCACACGGATTGATTCGCGCCGGGCCCGAACTCGCGCCGGGTATGGCTGCACGAACGTGCTGACATGCACGGAAAAAGGCGCCCCTCCCATCGGGGCGAGTCGCCTTCGTGCCAACGTCAGTTATCGAAGTAGAGAGCGAATTCGAGCGTCGTCGGCCGCAACCGCGCCGGCTTGATCTCGTTCTCTTCCTTCCATTCGATCCAGGCATCGATCACGTCCTGGGTGAAAACATCGCCCTTGCAGAGATAGGCGTGGTCGCGCTTGAGGTTGTTGATCGATTCCTCGAGGGACCCGGGAGCCTTGGGCACACCCTTGAGCTCCTCGGGCGAGAGCGAGTAGATGTCCTTGTCGAGGGGGCTACCCGGGTTCGCCTTGGTCTGGATGCCGTCGATTCCGGCCATCAACATCGCTGGAAAGGCGAGGTAGGGGTTCGTCGTCGGATCCGGGCAACGGAACTCGAGGCGTTTGGCCTTCGGCGAGGCGCCCGAGACCGGGATGCGGACCGACGCCGACCGGTTGCGCGACGAATACGCGAGGTTGACCGGCGCCTCGTAACCAGGGACCAGGCGGCGATAGCTGTTCAGCCCCGGGTTGGTGATGGCGAGGAACGAAGGCGCATGCTTGAGCAGCCCACCGATGTAGTTCAGCGCCATGTCCGAGAGGCCGGCGTACTTGTCACCGGCGAAGAGGTTCTTCTCTTCCTTCCAGATCGACTGGTGACAATGCATGCCCGAGCCGTTGTCCCCGAAGATGGGCTTCGGCATGAAGGTCGCGACCTTGCCGTGGCGGCGGGCGACGTTCTTGACGATGTATTTGTACCACATCGTCCAGTCGGCCATTTTCACCAGCGAGTTGAAGCGCATCGACAGCTCGCACTGACCGCCCGAAGCGACCTCGTGGTGATGAACCTCGACCGGGATGCCGACGGACTCGAGCGTGAGCGACATCTCGTTGCGGATGTCGGTCAGCGTATCGACCGGCGGCGCCGGGAAGTACCCGCCTTTGAGCCCGGGCTTGTAGCCGAGATTCGGGCCTTCCATGCGCCCGGAATTCCAGCGGCCTTCGTTCGAATCGACGATGTAAAAGGAGGTGTTGGGGCCCTCCGAGAAACGGACCTCGTCGAAGATGAAGAACTCGGGCTCGGGACCAAAGTAAGCCGTGTCGCCGAGACCGGTTTGCTTCAGATACTGCTCGGCCTTGCGAGCGATGTAGCGTGGGTCACGCGAGTACGGCTGTCGCGTGACCGCGTCTACGATGTCGCAGATAACCGACAGAGTCGGCTGCGCGAAGAAGGGATCCATGACCGCGGTCGAGGCATCCGGGATGAAAACCATGTCGGATTCATTGATGGCCTTCCAGCCGCGGATCGAGCTGCCGTCGAAACCGAACCCTTCGGAGTCCAGGCGAGGCAATCGCGCAGCGCAATCCAGGCGCCGGTGATGGAAGCGGTGCGGGTGCC
>JANNNO010000337.1:0-6303 GCA_031398585.1 Myxococcales bacterium
GTCTGCGCAGCAGGCGGGTGTTGTTATGCCGGGATGTGCGTCGGCGCGGGGCAAGCCTGCGGCACGCCTACCCCGATGCTGCCCAGCACAGGGGGCGTCTGCACAGCGGGCCGCTGTTCCACCTGCGGCGGCCGCGATCAGACCTGCTGTGGTGTCGGCGCTCTCGCCACCTGCTACGAGCCGGATCAAACCTGCAAATCGGGGCGATGCGGAGGCTGCGGCGGTCCTGGGGAAGTTTGTTGCCCGCAATCCACCGGCGCGTCGAGCTGCGCCGAAGGGTACACCTGCTCCGCCGAAGCGAGAATCTGTCAGAAGTGCGGTGGCCCCGGTGAGCCTTGCTGTCCAGGGAGCAAATGCGGCGGCAGCAACTGCTGCCTGGGCGGTCGCTGTCACGCGGCCGGTGACGTCTGCTCGATCTCGGGAAGCACCTTTGGCAGTTGCCAGGCGGGTCGCTGCGGCTGCGGTCGGACTGGTGAGCCCTGCTGTCCACAAACGGGAAGCTCCCTCGACGTTCGTTGCTCCGACGCGAACACGGCTTGTGCGGGCGGCAACTATCAGCAGCCAGGAACCTGCCAGAAGTGCGGCGGTCCGGGTGCTCCTTGTTGTCCGGGACAACGTTGTACGGAAGCGGGCCTCTCGTGCCTGGTTGGCGGCGGCGGTATCGGCAGCGGAAGCGAAGGTGTCTGCCAGAAGTGCGGGGGGCCCGGAGAGCTCTGCTGCCCCGGAACGACCAAGTGCAACTCGGCCGATACGGTTTGCGTCGGCAACTTCAGCGACGCTCGGTGTGTGAAGTGTGGCACCGCAAGCCCGGCGACGGGGGGACGAGTCCCCTGCTGTGCGGGCAATCAATGCACCGACGGTAGCTGCTGCGTGAGCGAGGAGTATCTTTCGCAGGCGCCGTTCTGCGTCGGCGCGAACGGCGCTTGCCAGGTCGTTCCCGGCAGCTGCGCCGCTGGATCGTGCGGTGGCTGCGGCGCTGCCGGTCAACCCTGTTGCGCCAGTCGCTATTGTGCCGGCAGCGGCACCATGTGCCTCAATGGCAACTGCATCCCGTGCGGCAAGGCGGGACAGCCATGCTGTTCGAGGTATTCCGGCGCCAGCAACACGATCCCCACATGCGAGGGCGCCCTCAAATGCGCACAGACGGCCGGCGGGATCTCGCAGTGCAGTCCGTGATCCTTGATCGGCACTCGGCTCGCGCTCCACGCCGATGGTGACTCCTGCGCAATCACGGGCGCTTTCGCGCGGTGATGCGCAAGGCGCGCACCCGGACCGCCGCCGATCGTGACGGCGCTTTGAAGCGCAGGTCGAGCATCTCGAGCCCGGGCGCCTTCACCGAAAACGTGCCGAGCGACAGCCAGCGGTAGTCGTCACCCGGGCCAGTGGCGGTGAGACGCTTGCCGACCTGCTGGCCGAGGACCTTGACCACGAGCTCGTCGCCGGGACCGGTGCCGGGGGCCGCATACTCGAGCTCGACGCCGTAGGTGCCCGCCCGCTTCGACAAGAGGTGCCATTTCATGCTGTCACCGGGGCCGGCGAAGCCACTGACCGTCTGGTCGAACTCGCTGTAGCGGACCAAAGGGCCGTGTGGGCTCGCGTCGCGGGCGTGCAGGATGACGACGTCGCGCGGGGCGTCCCAGCGCAGAGAGGGAGTTACCACCGGCTTGGCGGCGCCGTCGAGCTCGAGCGCCAACACCGAGACGTAGGGATCGGGTGCGTCCCCAGGAAGCGTGATCACGACGGCGCCTTTGCTCGACTCGACTTTCAGCGATTCGCGCGCTGGATCGGAGAGCAGGTACGCGCGCTTTACCGGGGTCTCGAGGCCGCGTAGCTCGAAGCGCCCGCCCGCAGGCCAGCGGAGTAGATGCAGGTAGAGAAGCCCCGGCTTGACGGTGGCGCGGAAGGCGTCGCTGCCGACGCTAAATGGGCTGGCGGTGGTGCCGTGGATCGCCTCGCCGTGGCGGGCGAGCCAGCGGCCGATCTCGCGGAGGCGCTGCGCGCTGACCACCGGGATGACGCCGGTCGCGTCGGGACCGACGTTGAGCAGGTAATTGCCGCCTTTGCTGACCACGTCGACGAGGCGATAGATGAGGTAGCCCGGCGACTTCCAGTGGCCATCCTGGGTTTTGAAACCCCAGGTGTCGTTGAGAGTGGCCGGGATCTCCCAGTCCGATGGATAGACGTCGGAGGGCACCATATTGTCGCCCATCTGCGCGTAGTCGCCGAGGCCGTGGCCAAGCCGGCTGTTGATCAGGCAGTCCGGCTGGTTGGTGCGCACCAACGCCTCGAGGTCGGTCACGTTCTGCCGAGTGAGCAGCTGCGGCGTATCGAACCAGATGAGGCCGAGGGGCCCGTAGCCGGTGAGGAGCTCGCGCACTTGGGGCAGCGCCTTGCGTGCCAGGTACTCGCCGGGATCCCGCTTTTCGTGTGGGGTCGGGAAGTCCCAAGTGTTGCCTGCGGCGTTGGCCTCGTGCCAGTCCTGCGCTTGTGAATAGTAAAAGCCGAAGGGCAGTCCCTCCTTCTTGCACGCGGCGGCGAGCGCTTTGAGCGGATCGCGTTTGTAGGGCGTGGCATCGACGATATCGAAGCGCGAGGCGCGCGAGTCGAACATCGCGAAGCCATCGTGGTGCTTGGCCGTGATGACGACGTACTTCATGCCCGCTTCCTTGGCGAGGCGTGCGACCTCCTCGGCGTCGAACCGGGTCGGATTGAATCGTGTCGCCAGCCCCTCGTACTCGGTGCGCGGGATCTTCGCCCAGCGCATGATCCACTCGCCGATGAAGGGATAGTCGACGCCCTTCCAGCGACCGGCCGGCAGGGCGTAGAGCCCCCAATGAATGAAGAGGCCGACCTTCGCTTCACGAAACCACGCGAGGCGC
The DNA here is from genome assembly GCA_031398585.1 of Myxococcales bacterium. GTDB lineage: Bacteria > Myxococcota_A > Polyangia > Fen-1088 > Fen-1088 > JANNNO01. The sequence continues at coordinate 2,880 of JANNNO010000337.1, forward strand.
TTTTCCCGCCCCGGGTCGGGCGCCAGCCCTGGTACCCCGCTGCCCGCCGGACCGGTCGGCGGCTGCGCCCGGACCGGTGAAGATAGAGCCAGGATGGTCACGATGATCGAGGAGCCGGCCAGCGCGGCAGCACGAGATAGGCGAAGACGCATGCTCGCCTCTTAACATGAGGGCGAGCGGCCGGCGGCCGTCGCCACGTCCGAGCTTGTGAGTGCGCGCGCAACCGACGAGACTTCCGGGGTCGTGCGCTGGAAGACGAAACTCTTCACGATTCCTGGCCCAGGCGGCTGGACCTTCGCACCCGTGCCCGACCGATACGCCCCGCCCCCCACAGAACGCTGGGGTCGCACGCCCGTGCGCGCGACAGTCGACGGCCGCAGCTGGGAGACCAGCGTCTGGCGCGACAAGAAGCTCGGCACCTTGCTACCGGTCCCCAAGGCAATCCGCGCCAGCAAAGGCGACGGCGATACCGTCACCGTTGAGCTCGCCCCCGCCGGCATTCGCGCCCCGGGACGTCGCCCCAAGCGGGGGTGATCGGCCGGGGGCTGGTTGCGAACCTTCGCTGCGGGGCGCACCCCGCCCAACGAACGCGCGTGCGCTTGCCTACGTTCAAAGGGCGGCGGCCTTTTGCCCGGGGTCGATCTCGACGACAGCGGCAGTCTCCTCGAGACCGTGGAGCGCTAGCGTGGTTCTCTTTGAAAGCCAACGTGCTTGGATCCCCGCCGATCGCGGGTTCGCGCGCTTTCCTGGATTGCGGTGGCGTCACGCGCTGGGGTGAGCTCCTCGAAGCGAAGCAGGGCCGCGGAAGCGAAGCCGGGCCGCGGGCGCAGGTCGATCGACCCGCCGCCCGTCGTGCCAAGCCCTCGACCGGTCACGCCGCCGCGACATTCGCGGTCGTCAACGGAGGAACGCCCGCGAGTTCCGCCCGTCGGGCATCGACCAAGCGCGCTCGGATCTCCGCCGCATCCTTGGGGTTCTCGGCGAGATACGCGGCGGCCTTGTCGCGGCCCTGGGCGATGCGTTCGCCTTTGTACGAATAGAAGGCGCCGCTCTTTTCCAGCACGCCGGCCGCGCTGCCGAGATCGACCAGCTCGGCCGCGGCGTTGACGCCGGCGCCGTAGGTGATCTCGAACTCGCACTCGCGAAAGGGTGGGGCGAGCTTGTTCTTGACGACCTTCACCCGCGTCTTGGTGCCGGTGACGATGTCGCCGTCCTTGATCACGCCAACCTTACGGATGTCGAGCCGCACAGACGCGTAGAATTTCAAGGCATTGCCGCCGGTGGTGGTCTCCGGGTTCCCGTAGACGACCCCGATCTTCTGCCTCAGCTGATTGATGAAGATGACGGCGGTGTTGTTGCGCGCGGTGACCGCGGTCAGCTTGCGAAGCGCCTGGCTCATCAGCCGCGCCTGCAGGCCCATGTGCGAATCACCCATGTCGCCCTCGATCTCCGCTTTGGGAACCAGCGCGGCGACCGAGTCGACGATGACGAGATCGACGGCACCGGTGAGCACGAGCTTCTCGACGATCTCGAGCGCCTGCTCGCCATGGTCGGGCTGCGAGAGGAGAAGGTCCTCGGTGCGAACGCCGAGTTTGCGTGCGTAGCCGATGTCGAGCGCGTGTTCGGCGTCGATGAAGGCGCAGACGCCGCCCGCCTTTTGCGCCTGGGCGATCGCTTGCAAGGTGAGCGTGGTCTTGCCCGAGGATTCAGGTCCATAGATCTCGATCACGCGGCCCCGCGGCAGCCCCCCGGTGCCAAGAGCGATGTCGAGGCCCACCGAGCCAGTCGGAATGACGGCCACTTCGGGTGGCGGCCCGCCTCCCAGCGACATGATCGCGCCTTTGCCGAACTGCTTTTCGATCGCTGCGATCGCGCTCGAGACTGCCTTCAACTTCTCTTTCATCGTGGACATGGACATGACGTGAGCCTCCGTGACGTGTGGTGAAAACCTTCTGGATTGCCGCCGGGATGCCCTTTGGTTTGTCCCTTTCGGCTGTCACCACTTCAGCGAGGAACGTGCCAGCGGCGGATCCCCGAGCAGTCCCGCCCATCTGGAATCAGTCGTCCGCTTCTTGCCTGCCAGCGTCCGGGACGGCGGGCGACCTGGCCGATAGTCGGCCGTTCGCCCGCCCCCCGGCCGACTCACAACTGCGTGCAGGTCGTTTGCACCTTGAGAACCGCGCCGAACTCACCGCTGTACGACCCGCGCGGGCCGACTGGCGGGATGGAGTTGCTCACGGCGAGGTTGCGGATCTGAGTGCCGACTCCAGGACGGATGGGCTCGGTGATCAGGTGGCCGAGAGGGTCGTCGCGGCCCAACGGCCGCGGGTCGTGTTCGATGATGCGTTCGTTGACTACCAGCTCGACCGAGCCGCAAGCGCCTTGCGCGTTGAGGACGGCGTTGTATTGCACGACCTCGGTGGGGTCGAATTGATCGACCGTGGTGACGCCCGCCGGCAGATCGCCGTTGCTGTCACAGCTGCAGAGGTTTGGCCAGGTGCCGCCGCCGTCGCAGCTCGCAGGGCCGCGGAAGCAGGTTTTGTGATCGTCGGGGCATGACAGCTCGGCGCTCGCGGTTCCGAAAGCCACTCTGATCTTGCCGGTCATGGCGCCGCAGCCCGGGGTGTGGATCCGCGTGTCGACGTTCGTTCCGCAGAAGCCGTGCCCGCCATGGCCGCCGCACTCGAGGTCGAATTTTCCGCGCATGTAGCGATCCTTGCTGCTGATACGGACCGTACACTGGCAGCGCGGGATCGTTCCGCCGCCACCTCCGCCGGTGGGTGGCGGGGGCGGTGGTGTGTTGCCACATTCGCCGAGCGAGACGGGGATGAAGCCGCAGCCGTCGTAGCAGCGATATTCTTGTCTTACACAAGTATTCGAGGCGTCGCATTGGCCTCCCGCCTGCGCGCACTCGGTCGCGGTCAACGGCAAGGTGCTCGCTTCGAGCGCGGGCCCGGCCTGGTGGCCCTCTTCCTCGTGAGCGTTCATGCCGGCATCCTCACGTCCACAGCTTGTCAGCAGCGCCGCTGCCATCAGAGTCCACGCCAGACGAAATCGCATCGAAGCTCCTCCTTGAGCCAGCACCGCGCCGACTTGCCTCCGATACGAAGCACCCATGCGTTCGGATCGATCGAACTCGCGTGGCAGGCGCGAGCGGCTTCGCCCATCGGCGTCCCCCACGCGGACTGCCAGTGTGCGGTCGCCAAGCCATCCGCAAGGCCATTGGCGCCGTCGATTTGGCGGCCGATTCGAAAAGGGCTGTCCACCCTCCAACCGCGCCGTTACGGGCGGTTCGTCCGGGCGTGCCCCACGCAGGCGGTCCCGTCAAGACTGGTGACGCTGCTCCCTTTGCGCGAGTATGCGCCGGTCGTGCCCCCCACCCCGCATCCGACGCCTCGCCCCTCAGGGCAGCTGGGCGTCCGAG
>JANNNO010000345.1:0-22651 GCA_031398585.1 Myxococcales bacterium
GGCCATCCCGGGCAGCCTGCCCGACCTACGCCAGGCGCCCCCATGCCGCTATCACGATCGCTGCACCCGCGCTCGCGCCGCCTGTAGCGCGCAACCCGTCGTGCAATCGGACGCGGGCCACCGCTTTGCCTGCTGGAACCCGATGGAGGCCGCATGATCCCCGGCAGCGTGGCGACCGGATCCCCCAACGTCCTTGGCCCGGGCGAGGCAGGCGGCGGTCTCGGCGCTGCGATGACACCGTCATTGCCGCTTGTCCAGGTGGCCCACCTCATCAAGAGATTCCCGCTGGCCAGGCGTGGCTCGTTCTTGCACGCGGTCGACGACGTATCGTTTTCGATCTACCGCGGCCAGAGCATCGGGCTCGTCGGGGAATCGGGCTGCGGCAAGTCGACGCTGGTGCGCATCTTGACCCGGCTCATCGATCCCGATGCGGGCCGCATCACCTTCGACGGCCGCGTGATCACCGAGATGCCGGCGCGCACGTTCGCGCGCAGCGGGGATCGGGCGCGCATTCAGCAGGTCTTCCAGGACGCCGGCGAGGCGCTCGATCCGCGCGCGACGGCGTTCGCCGCCATCGCCGAGCCGCTTTCACGCCTGACCAAGCTCGACCGCCGCGCGATCGAGGAACGCGTGCGCACCCTGGCCGACGAGGTCGCGTTCCCGCGCGAGCTGCTCACCCGCTACCCGCATCAGCTGTCGGGTGGACAGAAGGCGCGGGTCGGCGTCGCCCGGGCGCTGGCGGTGGGGCCAGAGCTTCTGGTGCTCGACGAGCCGACGGCGTCGCTCGACGTGTCGGTACAAGCGGTGATCTTGCAGCTGCTCGACTCTCTGCGCGCCAAGCGCAACGTGACCTACCTCTTCGTCACGCACGATCTGTCGCTGCTGCGTCTGCTCTGTGATCGCGTGATGGTGATGTACCTTGGCCAGATCGTCGAGGCCGGCCCTGTAGCGGACGTCTTTGCGCGCCCCGCGCACCCGTACACCCGCGCCTTGCTGGCCGCAGCGCCGACCTGGAAAAGCGCGGCCCGAGGCCAGCCGTTGCGCCTCATAGGCGAGCCACAGAGTCCGATCGATCCCAAACCCGAGGCCTGCCGCCTGACCGGACGCTGTCCGCTCGCGCAGCCGCTGTGTCACGAAAAGGCGCCGCTGTTCGAGCGCGCTTTCGGCAACGACGACCATCGCGCCGCCTGCCACTTCATCCCCGCGACAGCGACGCCCAGCACCCCCCCGACCTAGGAGAACCAGGAGATCCCATGCGTAATTTCAGTCCGCGCGCCTTCCAGCTCGGTTTGACCGCCACGGTCTGTTGTGGCCTGGCGACGGGCACTGCCCACGCGCAGGCGCCGACGCCAGCAGAGGCCTCTGTGCCTGCCACGGTGACGACGCCGGAGTCGGCCGCCCCCGCACCCAGCGCCGCCCTCGCCGTCGCCGAACCGTCAGCCGCCGCGTCGGTCGTCAGCACCGCCACGGTTGCCGCCGCCACCCCGCCCATCGCCACCGCGACGCTGGCGGCACCGACCAAGCTGGCCCAGGTCGCCTCCGCCGCCTCTGCCGACGTGACCGCCAAGGCGCCGCCGTCCCCGACCGCCGCGGCGGCACCGGCCGCGACCAGTCTGGTCGACGCCCTGGTGGGCGGCAAGATCTCCGCGTCGATGCGGTACCGCTTCGAGTACCTCGACCGCGAGGATCTGCCGGCGCATTCGCGCCTGTCGACCCTGCGCATCGCGCTCGGCTACGAGACCAAGCCGTTCTTCGGCGTCAGCTTGTTCGGCGAGTTCGAGGGCGTCACCAACATCGGTCCCACCGACTACAGGGTCCCGACCGCGGATAGCGCGTTCAAGCAGAACCTCGAGGGCAAGAACCCGCGTCGGCCCCTGGCCGCCGACCCGATCGGCAACGAGCTCAATCAGGCGATGCTGAAATACACCTCGAAACTGGTCAACGTGAAGCTCGGCCGCCAGAACCTGCCGCTCAACAACGCCCGCTTCATCAGCTTCTCGGGCTGGCGCCAGGCCAACCAGACCATGGACGCAGCCAACTTGGACGTGGCGCCGGTCAAGGGATTCAACCTCAACTACATCTTCATCGCTCAGGCCAACCGCGTGGTCGGGCACGACGCCCTCGACGGCCAGCTCGAGATGGCCACCCACGTCGGCAACGTGACCTGGAAGAAGCCCGGCGTGGTCAACCTGGCGGTCTTCAACATCTACCTCGACTATCGCGAGCTGCCCATCCTGGTCGACACCATGGGAGTGCGCCAGGTCAACGCTACCACCGGGTTGCCGGTGCGCCTCGCCGACCAGTCGAGCAACAGCCTCGGCTTCCGGGTCGACGGGCCGTACCAGCTGAACGCCGACTGGACCTTGCTCTACGCGGTCGACTTCGCGCACCAGCGCGACATCGCGAGCAACCCGCTGGCCGTGCAGGCCAACTACTACGGTGCGGAGTTTGGTGTGGCCTACCAGGGCTTTGGTTTGCGCGTGCAGTACAACGTGCGCCAAGGCGTCAACAACTTCGCCACCGAGGAGGCGTTTCAGACCCCCCTTTCACACCCCTGGGACGGCTGGACGGAGAACTTCCTGCGCACGCCCAAGACCGGGCTGCGGATCGCTGCCGCGCACCTCGCTGGCCCGATCCCCGGCGTCGCCGGGCTGACGTTGACCACGGCCTACTATGAGTACTTCGCCGACAAGACCGGCCGTCTCGGTGCCACGGCGCCCGCCTTCACGGCCGGCGATCACTACGGCCGCGAGTTCGACGCCGGGCTCGAGTACCGCTTCGTTGGGCTCGACAAGAATTGGATGATCGGCGCTCGCATCGCCTACTACGACGACGACAAGCTGATGCCCAAGGACATCCCGATCGGCGCCGCCAATCTGCGAACGTCCGCGTATACGATGTATTCGTTCTAGCTCAGGTCCTCGAGCCTCGTCCGGCGTCCCTGACCAGGTGGCGCCGGCCATCGGCGACGCTGACGCTGACCGGAATCGTCCCGCGCCCGCCCGCGCCGCGACGGCGGGCGGATAGGCGATTTAAGCTGCGAGTTCTACGGCGTCAGCGCGACCGAGAACGGAGCTCATGTCGCCTCGACTGACACCCCCCGATGCTCGCGCCGGAAAGGTGGCAGGCCGGAGAAGATGAGGCGCATTCATTGCGCCACACAACGAGTCCCTAGAGATCCTTTTCGGTCCGTCTCGAGCGCGACTGGTGCCGGCCCCCCGCCGCTGCAACTGCGACGGGAGGCCGGAGGTGCAACTAGATCCGGCCGGGCTTCGCCCGGGTGTAGAACTTGCCGTCGTTGTTATGTCTCATGTAGTTGGAGGTCTTCTTGCCTCCGCCGGTGACGGCGGCGAGCTCTTCGAACGCGAGCTCAACGAGCTTCCGCTCTTCGTTTTCGGTCTTCTTCATCTCTATCTCCTCGTGCCCGGCACCGTGCCGGGTCGGAGTTTGAGGCCTGGACGCATCGCCTTCTTTCCGTGAGATCGCGTACGAAATACCCGCGACCCTCGGAGGGCCACCCGGCGCCGCCATCCCTGGCGTGGTCAAGCACGGCCGGGGCGGATGCGGATAGGCGATTTAAGCTGCGAGTCCTACTGCGCCAGCGCGACCGAGTACGGTGCGGCAGAGCCTCCGGGGGCTCTCCGTTCTCTGCCCTCGTTCACGCAAAAAGGACTCGCACCTCAAATCGCCTATCCGCCCCGGCCATAGGTAGGGGACGACGCACTGGTTGTTCTCACAACACTATGGAGACCACGGCGAAGTAGATGAGCAATGTCAGGACGTCCTGAATGATTGTCGCGAGCGGTCCGCTGCCGAACGCCGGATCCCGGCCGAGGCGCGCCAGCAGCGCCGGTAGCCCGATGCCTATCGTCGCTGCGATCGCGCTCGCAAATAGAACCGTCACGCCGACACACAGGGCGAGGCGAAGATCTCGCAGCACAAGCAGGATTCCGGCGAGGCTGAGGACAGCGAGGATGAGGCCCAAGAGCCCGCCGGTTTTGATCTCGCCCCAGAAGATGCGCGAAAGCGGCTGCTCGCTCATCGACAAGCCACGAACCGCGATTGCTTCGGTCTGTGTGCCGATGGCGTCCGCGATGTAGACGATACCGGGAATGAAGAAGGCGACTGCGATCCGTGCTTCGAGGAGCGAATGAAAGCGGGCCATGAGCATCGCCGAAAGGATGCTGCCCAGAAGACCCACTGCCAGCCAGGGAAGGCGGTGGCGGGCACGCTGAGCCGGCGGAGCTTCGAGCGCTTGACGAACGTGTTTCGTCTCGAGACGAATGCCGGCAAGGCGGTGGAGGTCTTCCACGTGCTCGTGTCGCAGGACGCGCAGCAGAGCCATGGGAGGAACTACGCCGAGTAGTCGGCCCTTGTCGTCGACCACCGGCACCGCGGTGACGGAGTTCTTCAGAGCGAGGTTCGCCACCCGCTCTTGGTCGGTACCGGGACCCACGGCACCAGGGGGGGAGGACATCACGTCATCGAGCCGCCGCTGAGGGTCAGCGCCCAGCAGGCCGCCGATCGGCACGAAGCCGCACAGGACGTCATCTCCCTCGACGACGTAGAGGCCGAGGCTAACGTCGAAGGTGCTAGTCGCGAGGGCGCCAAGAGCGGCTTTCACCGTGTCCTGCCGCTTTCCGACCGCAACGGATTCGAGCTGATGCTCGGCGGCTTCGTGTCGGTGGGTGCGCGGTTTCGCTTTCGCCCGGGCAGGTTGCCGATGTAACCCGACGGTCTTCACGATGGGCGCCGCCACGGCGATCGAGTCGCCCGCGTTCCCGACCACGTAGACCGGCTCGTCATAGCCGGACGGAGTCTGTGACCTTGCGCGCGAGCTTGAGGGCGGGTGCGAACCACGTTGTGGGCTGCGCGAGAACGCGGTCGCCGCGAGATCTTCACGTCGGTCCTCATCAGCAGGCTCCGTGCCATTCACCGGCAGCGCGCTCGGGGAGATTCAGCAAACGAATGTGCGAAGGTCCTGCGCCTGCACTCGCAAACGCGCGCCGACGCGCAAACGCGCATCGTTTGCGCGTCCCTCAGATCTTCGCGAAAGATCTGCGAGGTCGACTGCCCCGACGCCCCGGCTTTCCAGGCAATCGTGGGTCGGGATAGGAGCGTCAACCGACGTCCAAGACGATCTTCCCTGAGTCACCTTCGACCCCAGCGGACGCCTCGCCGTTCACCAGGTACCCGTATTCGTGGGTGCCGGTCTTTATCTGAAGCAACGTTCGGTAGATCCCATCGTGGTGCCGGTCCCGCAGCTGGTGAAAGCAGGAAGGCTTCCATTTGTTGAACGTGCCGCTGATGAAGACCTGTGCGCCGACGGCGGCGCGACACTCGAACCGCACCCATTTCCATGTCTCTGCCGCTCTCTTCACGACGACCTCCATCACCCCGGAACGAGACGTGACCCTGGACGGTGCAAGATGCGCCCCACGAACGGCAGGCCAGGGCTGGCCCAGTTAGGCAGCGGGTCGCTGGAACGCGGCTGACGAAAGGACTGCGCGGGCAGAGAGGTTAGCGTAACCGTCCGATGCGGCTCGATCCGACATCTGTCACCTGGTTCGGACCCCAGGGAGTCTTTCACCCGGCCCATGCCCCGAGAGCGAAGATGCGAGCGCAGCATTTGCGTGCACGCCGCCGCTCCTAACGCCGTCCGCGGCGATTTCGTCGCGCCGTCATGCTCACGGGCACGAGCATTCGGTGGCACTGGCGCGCTGTCACGAAGAGTTTGCAGGATCACATCGGTTCCGGTCCTGCGCTTGCGTCTGCCAGGCGCAAATGCTCAGCGAAGCCGAGTCGCTCAATCTGTCCACCATCGCCCGCCACGTACGCGCGGCCGGACGACTCAGGCTGGCTGTACCAGGGCTGGAGGGCAACGAGATCCTCGCCCGGCGAATCGAGACCTACGTCAGACGCCAGCCGGGCGTCGAGGAGGTGAAGGCCAATCCGCGCACCGGTCGCGTGCTGATCCGCTACGCCAAAAACGCGCCGATCATTGATCAGCTCGAAAAGTTCGCGTTCCCGAAACGCGCACCCGAAGCCGCTTCAACGTCTCCAGATTCGCCGCCTGCGAAAGCCCAGCCTCTGTTGACAGCGGTGGTGCCTTTGCGACCCGCGCCTTCCGCGGTCGCCTGGCACGCCCTTTCCTGCACGGAGGTCCTCGAGCGCCTCGCGACCACTCCGGACGGGCTCAGCGAGTCCGAGGCCGAGCGGCGGCTTGCCGCCAACGGGGCCAATCTCACCCAAACCGTCGCGGCGCGCACGCGGCTGCAGTTGCTCGGTGCTCAGCTCAACAATTTACCCACCGGACTCCTGCTGGGATCGGCCGCGCTCTCGCTCATCTTGGGGGATCTCTTCGACGCCGGCGCGATCGTTCTGGTGGTGGGGGTCAATGCGGCGATCGGGTACCACATCGAGCGCAAGAGCGAAGACATGATCGCTTCCTGGCGCAAGCTGGAAGCGGGCGACGTTCGTGTCCTGCGCGGGGGCAATCCCCGGGACATTCCCGCGGCCGAGCTCGTCGCCGGCGACGTGCTGCTTTGCCAGGCTGGCGATGTGGTCCCCGCTGACGCACGGGTCATCGATGCGCACCGGCTCTTCGCGAACGAGGCGCCGCTGACCGGCGAAAGCGAAGGCCAGGCCAAACAACCGGACCCGGTGCCCGAAGGCTGCGTATTGGCGGAGCGAAGATCGATGCTCTACGCCGGGACGGGGCTCCTGGGCGGGCACGGCCGCGCGATCGTCGTCGGGACCGGGCGAGCGACTGAGCTCGCGTCGGTGCGAGATCTCATCGAAAATGCCCAGTCGCCGGAGACCCCCCTCGAGAAGCAACTGAGCCAGCTCGGACGCCGGGTTTCTTGGATTGGCATCGCCGCAGCCGGCGTCACTGCAGCCGCGGGGATCGTGCGGCGACAGCCGCTCGTAGGTCTGATGCGCGGAGCAGTCGCCCTCGCCGTTGCCGCGATCCCCGAAGGCCTGCCGGTCGTGGCAACCGCGGCGCTGGTCCGGTCCATGGGTCGCATGCGCAAAGAGGGCATGATCGTCCGAAGGGTCGCGGCGGCCGAAACGTTGGGCGGGGTCACGGTCGTGTGCGCCGACAAGACCGGCACCCTCACCATGAACGAGATGCGCCTCGAAGTGCTCGACCTGCGCGACCATCAGGTGTCGGCCGCGCACGTGACCGCCGATGGGCACGATCCCCTGGGAAACAGCGCCAGTCGGCTGCTCACGGCCGCCGTCCTCAACAGCGACGTCGATATCCAGACGAACGGACACCGCAGCGAAATCTCTGGCAGCGCGACCGAGAAGGCCTTGCTGACCGCCGCGGGGGCTGCTGGTTTGCAGATTGCGGCCCTGCGGTCTCAGTTCCCGCGCCGCCTCCTGCGCGAGCGGCACGATGGCGTGCACCATGTCTACAGCCTCCACGACTCTGAGACGGGTCGGCTGGCGTTCTTGAAGGGAGCACCCGAACAAGTCCTGCCCCTGTGCGAGCGCGACGAAACGGGGGCGTTGGATGCGCCGGCCCGCCAGGCGTTCCTCGAGCGCAACGCCACGCTCGCCGCCGCCGGCTATCGGGTCCTCGCGTTCGCCTGGCAGCGTCTGGCGCCACCCAGCGAGAAGGACGCCGGGCAGCCCGAGGAGCCCACGGGAGGCTACGAGTACATCGGCCTCGCGGGCCTGCGCGATCCCCTTCGGGCCGGCGCGGCCGAAGCGGTGCGGGAAGCAGAAAGAGCTGGCATCCGCACTCTGATTCTCACCGGCGACCAGAAGGCGACCGCGGCCGCAATCGCCCGCCAGGTCGGTCTGGGCGGTGAAACCCTCGATGGTGCGGAAATCGTTCCGCAGCTCCGCAGCCAAGATCCCGCAGCGCTCGCCCGGCTCAAGAACGTTTCGGTCCTCGCGCGCGTCACGCCCGCCGACAAGCTGGCGGTCGTGGAGGCTCTTCGCGCCTCCGGCGAGGTGGTCGCCATGGTCGGCGATGGCATCAACGACGCGCCCGCGCTCAAGGCCGCCGACGTCGGCATCGCGGTTGGCGTTCGATCGAGTGATCTTGCGCGGCAGACGGCGGACGTCGTGTTGGTGAAAGAGGATCTGCGCTCGGTACTGGCGGCCGTGGGCGAAGGGCGAATCGTCCAGGACAACCTGCGCCGGGCGGTCCGCTTCCTGTTTGCCACGAATCTGTCGGAGATCGCGCTCATGCTGGGCGGTGCGCTGCTGGGACGCGCGCCTTTGACCCCGCTTCAGTTGCTGTGGGTGAACCTTCTTACCGACACCCTGCCCGCCATGGCCCTCGCGCTCGAGCCGGGCGATCCCAACGTGCTCGGCCGCCCGCCGGCCTCGCCCCATGCTCCGCTGCTCTCGAAACGCGATTGGGGCCGCGTGATTCGCGACGGCAGCTTGATGGGTGGGCTCGGCGGCGTCGCCTTCTTGGCGGGGGGCAGCCCAACCGCCTTCGCCACCCTCACCGCTGCGCAGCTCGGTTATGGGATGGTCTGCCGAGCCTCCGAGCGCCCCCTCAGCCCTCGCTTCGGCGCGCTGGTAGGTGGCGCCGCAGGACTGCAACTGGCGGCCATGCTGCTGCCGCCCCTGCGGGGGGCGCTGCGTTTGGCCCCTGCCAACGCGCTTTCTCTCGCCGGCTTTGCCACTGGACTGGTTCTGCCTTGGGCGACCAAACGAGTCGCTCAAGTCCTTTCTCTTGGAGGTCAGACATGAAATTCCATCTTCCCTCGTTCCTCGTCGGGTGCGGCGTCGGCTTTGCAAGCCGCTCCTTCGCCCAACACTTCCGGCCAGTCGTCCGGGAGATCGCCACCCTCGGATATCGACTGGCCGGCGCCGTGACCACCCGCGCGTCTCGCGCCCGGGAGGATGTCGAAGATCTCTTGGCCGAAGCACGCGCCAAGGCGGCCGGGAAAACCATCGACGCGGGACCACCGCCTTCGAACTGAAAGGGGATCACGTCATGGCATCGGACGAGAATTTCTATATCCAGATTGCGCACCAGGTTCCCGGGCGCACCCGGCTGCGCATCGGCCCAGCGCCGGTCGACGTCGTCCTCGCCGAGCAAATGGCGAACACTCTGGTCGCCGTGCCGGGGATGGGGGAAGTTCAGATCAACCGGCGAACCGGCAGTGTTCTGTGCCAGCACGACGAGGGGACCACCGCCGGAGCGATTCTCGCGGCACTTGGTCCCGAAGCATTCCCGGCGAAGATCCTTCAACCCGGGGAGACGCCGGCGGCGGCCCCTGTGATCGCAGGGCCCAGCGCCGTCGGGCGAGCGATGGCGGGGGCATTTCGCTCGATCAACGCTGAACTTCTGACCGTCACCAAGGGATCCCTCGATCTCGGTACCGCGGCCGCGTTCGGCTTCGTCGGCGCCGGCGCCTTCGAAGTGGCCGCGACAGGGAAACTGCCCGTGCCACCGTGGTTCAACCTCGCCTGGTGGGCCTTCCGAACCTTCATGACCTTCGAGACCGGCGCTCGAGCCGACGCCCCGGCTCCCCAGCCCAAAGGAACGACATGAATTCTCCCGCCGCCGGCCCCGCGACAACCGCCAAGGGGTCCGCCCGCCGCGTGGCCTACTTCTCCATGGAGATCGCCCTTCACGCGACCATCCCAACCTACGCGGGCGGCCTCGGGGTGCTGGCCGGGGACATGCTGCGCTCGTGTGCGGATCTCGGCGTGCCCATCGTCGGGGTGACGTTGGTGCACCGGCGCGGGTACTTCCGGCAGAAATTGACCTCCGAGGGTCGGCAAGAGGAAGAGTCGGCGCCTTGGAGCCCCGAGACCCAGGCCGTACGATGTTCGCCCTTCGTGAGCGTGGAGATTGCCGGGCGGAGTGTTCGCCTTCAGCTCTGGAGGGTCCTTGTCGGCGACGGTCGCCAGCCCACGGTCCCCGTGATTCTGCTCGACACGAACCATCCGGACAACACGCCGGCCGATCGGACGATTACCGACGTGCTCTACGGGCCCGGGGATCCGGGTCGCATCGCCCAGGAGATCGTCCTCGGCGTGGGCGGCGTCCGCGCGCTGCGTGCGCTCGGTCACGATGGCATTGAAGTTTTCCATCTGAACGAGGGGCACGCAGCGTTCGCCGGGCTCGAGCTCTTGCGCGAAGAGCACGAGCGCCATGGCCGATGGGATCTGGCGCAGGTCAGAAAACGCTGCGTGTTCACCACCCACACGCCGGTGCCCGCCGGTCATGATCAGTTCGACTACCAGCTTGCCGACGGCAGTTTGAGCTCACTCATCCCGGCAGGGCTGCTGCGCGAGCTCTGCGGCGGGGAACGCCTCAACATGACCTCGCTGGCGCTCAACCTCAGCCACTACGTCAACGGAGTTGCACGCGCCCACCGGATCGTCTCGGAGCATATGTTTCCCGGCCATCCGATCGGCCACATCACGAACGGTGTCCACTCCGCCTCTTGGACGTGCGATTCATTCCGGGCGCTCTACGATCGCCAGCTGCCCGGATGGCGTGAGGATCCGGCGCTGCTCCGTCAGGTGCTGGGCATCGCGGCCGAGCCGATCTGGCAGGCGCACAGCGCCGCGAAGGCGCAGCTGATCGCTGCCGTACGCGATCGAGCCGGCCGCGCTTTCGCACCCGACGTCCTCACGATCGGCTTCGCCCGGCGCAGCACCGCTTACAAACGTGCCAGCCTCCTGTTCCGCGATCGCGAGCGCCTCCGCCGCCTCGGCAAGCGACGACTTCAGGTCGTCTTTGCGGGCAAGGCCCATCCCAGCGACCAAGAGGGCAAGGAGCTCATCGCCCAAGTCTTCGCGTCCGCGCGAGCCCTTGGTGACGACATCCCGGTGGTTTACCTCGCGGACTACGACACCGAGTTGGCCAAGACCGTGGTCGCCGGCGTCGATCTCTGGCTCAACACGCCCCTACGTCCGCTCGAGGCCTCGGGCACCTCCGGGATGAAGGCCGCCCACAACGGCGTTCCCAGTGTGAGCGTGCTCGACGGGTGGTGGGTCGAGGGGTGCATCGAAGGCATCACGGGCTGGGCGATCGGCGCCGCTTTCAACCCAGCGCAGGGGCGCGAAGCCGCCGATGAGCAGGACGCGGAGGACCTCTACCACAAACTGGAAACCGCCATCTTGCCGACGTTCTACGACGATCGGAGCCGCTGGATCTCGATCATGCAGCACGCGATCTCGCTCAACGCCTCTTTCTTCAACACCCACCGCATGGTCCAGCAATACGTCGCCAACGCGTATTTGTACTCTTGATGGTTGGCGAGTGCATGGATTGGAAGTTGGCGCTGACGTAGCCGTCCCGACGGAGATCGCGGCATGCGGATGCGAGAACTGGTGCGCTACGCCACGCTGGCGCCATCGAGCCACAACATGCAGTGCTGGAGTTTCCACCCGCTGGATGGCCGATCACGATCGCACCCGACCCGCGCCGGCGCTGCCCCATCGGCAACCCCGTCGCCCAGCCCGCCGACGATGGTCGCAAACTGACGTCCGATCACAGATGACCGCCTGCCACTCTGGCAAATGCGACAAATGTAGTCTATAGAATTAGACGTGCAATTGCATCTTTACCTGTCGGACGACTTGGCCAACTCGGTGCGTCGTCGAGCACAGGCGGAGGGGGTGAGTGTGTCCAAGTACCTGGCCGACCTGGTTCAGCGCGAGGTGGGGACGGGTTGGCCGGAGGGCTTTTTCGAGAAGGTCGTGGGGGGCTGGCAAGGACCTCCCCTCGAGCGCCCGGACCAGGGCCAGCTCGAAGAGCGTGAGGGCTTCTAAGCCGTGCCCTATCTCCTCGACAGCAATGCATGCATCAAACTCATCAACGGGCGCAGCACCACCCTCATCAAACAGGTGGCTGGCCGCGCGCCATCGGACCTCCGCCTGTCGAGCGTGGTCAAGGCCGAACTCTTGTTCGGCGCGCGAAGAAGCCAGCGGGTCGAAGAGAACCTCAGCTTGCTGCGCGACTTCTTCGCGCCCTTCGAGAGTGTCCCGTTCGACGACCTGGCTGCAGACCACTACGGCCGACTGCGCGCGGACCTGGCGCGTGAGGGGCGACTGATTGGTCCGAACGATCTTCTCATCGCCGCGACCGCGCGGGCGCACGATCTGGTCGTCGTCACGCACAACGTGAGCGAGTTCAGCCGCGTTCCGGGGCTGCGCTGGGTCGACTGGGAGTAACGGTAGCCGTCGCTGCCGCTGCCGCTGTCACCACACGAGCGGCCGTCCCTCCACCCCGGGGAGCTCGAGCCCCAGCCAGCCGGCCACCGTCGGCGCGATGTCGATGAGGCGGGCGCTCGCGATCGGACCACGCGGCACGTGCGGCCCAAAAAACAGCAGAGCGGCGTGCATGTCGGGGCGCTCGGGCGAGAACCCGTGCGTCGCCCGAGAGTGCGGCGGCGCCTGGTAGTCCCCGACGTACCCCGGTCCGAACGAGCCGCCCGGCGCGGCCTCGAAAGCCAACAACGCGCGCGGATCGCCTCCCGCCGCACGGATCTCCGTTGGCTCGAACAGCCGGCCAATGCCCCCACCCGCCCGCGCCAGCTCCGCCGCGAAGATCGCGCGCACACGCGCCGCCGTGGTTTCGTCGCGCGGATCACGCAGGTACACGTAGCCCAATCCGCCGCTCATCTGAAGAAAGGCCTTGGCGCTCGTCACCCGGTTCAAATCGTCGAGTTGCACGAGGCCCGCTCGGTGCAGCAGCACCCCCGGACGCACCATGCTCGTCACGCTGGTGAACCCGTGATCGGATGCCACGACGAGCGCGGTTTCGCGCCAGATGCCGGCGGCTTCGGCCGCGGCGATCAACCGCCCCAGCTGATGATCTGCGTTTTCGATCGACGCGAGCGCCGCTTGACTCCAAAGCCCTTGTTTGTGCTGGGCCCCGTCCACTTCCACCAGATGCACGAAGCTCAGGTGGGGTTTGCCCGTCACCAGGGCGTGCGCGGCGATGTCCACCAGGAACTCGTCCTTGAAAAAATCCCCCGGCGTATATCTGGTGGCAAACGAAGGCGTCGCGCGGGCGACGTCATGCAAGAGGCCGGGCGAAGAAAGCGCGCGCAGCAGTTTGAAATCGTCGGCGTGTTTGGCGCGCCAAAACTCGGGCACGAGGAAGGTGGCTCTCGCCCCCACGGTGACCGGCCAACCGATGAGCGCGGTTCGGTAGCCAGCACGCGCCGCCACCTGCCAGATCGGCGGCGCCCCAATGTCCTCGGCGTACCAACGCCACCCTTCGAGGTTGATCTCCAGCGGATCGTCGGCGCGGTTGCTATGAATCCCATGCCGCAAGGGCGAAACGCCCGTGGCGATGGACGTGTGCGAAGGATAGGTCACCGTGGGAAAAACTCCGCGCGCGCCGCGGCTGACCGCTCCTTCTCGCACCATCCGCCGCAAGGTCGGGACACGCAGGCCGTGCGCATCGGGATTCAGATAGACCTCGGGCAATAGACCATCGACGGTGACGATGAGGACGTGCCGGATCGGACCCGGCGGACGACCTTCCGCAGGGCTCGCCTGGCCGGGCGCAGTCGGCCGCCACGCCGCGCACCCCAAGAGCCACAGCCCGACCGCCACGGAGCCCCCGAACCACCACGACGATCGCTGCTGGACGCGGCCTGGCCGAGGCATCAGGCAATCACGCTAAGACAGCTCCCCGCCACGTGTCGACGAAGAAGCCCGGGACTCGCCGCGCCTGGCAGGCAAGAAGGTGCGCGTGCATCAGTGGGGTGACGGGCGAGTTTGTCCGACGAACACGCTCTGCTTAGCCTTGCCTGCCGGGGCCTGCGGAGCGAATTGGCTTGGTGGCGGCGCCACACCCGACGTTTCTGAGCGACTGGGCGCACCCGCGCTGGCCTGGCCGCGGCTCATCCGCGCATCGTCCGGCAGTGGCACGCCCATCAGTCTCGCTTCAAGGCCCTTTTTCGCCCCGCACCTGCCAGGAGGCCTTGGATGACCGATCGTTGTGTTGGACAACCATTTCACCGCCGGCCGTCTCCTGCGCCAAGACCGGCTTCCGGATGTGACGCCGGCGCCCATCAGCGTGTTCAAGACCCTCCGAGCGCCAGCCGGACTTCTTCCCGCGGGTTTCGCTTCGAATGCCTCTGAAAGGATTGGAGACCCTCCGGCAATAAGTAACGAATCCAACGGAAGTACTCGCTGGATAAGTCCAATACCGACACATAGCAGGAGACAATCATGAAGAAGTCCAACCAGACCCCGGTCGTCCTTTCCCCCACCGATCTCGACTTCGTCACCGGTGGCCGCGGCGGCGTCAACGGCTCGGGGCGCGGCAGGCGGGCCAACTAAACCCTCCCAGCGTCGTGGGGGCGCGCGCGATGCAGCGAGCGCCCTCACGACGGCGAAAGCGGCGGATGTGAGTGGGCTTCCCCCACCCCACAGCGCTCAGCTATCTCCAATGACCCGTGTCGCTTCGCCCCCATCCACCGGCTGGGCATGCCTTTCGACCCCGCGGGACAGGGTCGTGAAGGGTCGGCAAGGCTCTCGCGCTCGTGCCTGGATCGTTCAACCCAAGCGCAGCAGGGCGCTTACGGAAATGACTAGGTCGGAAAACGCGTGCGGATTCAGGGAGTCGCCCGAGCGTGCTGGGGCGATCGAGGTGTAGCCGCTCGCCGAGGGCTGGGTGTGCACTTCGACGACGTCATTCTGCAGATTGATCAGCCAGTACTCCGGGATGCCCGCGCGCGCATAGAGCTCGCCCTTGATTCGGCGATCCTTCTGGACGGAGCTGCTCGCGACCTCAGCGACCAGCAATGCCGTCGTGGGATGAGCGCTTTCGTACTCGCCGGCTGGCACCACCGCCAGGTCGGGCTCAGGTAGGGATCTCTCCGAGATCGCGAGCGGCATTTGGGTTCGGACGTCGCAAGCGGCAGAGAGTTGTGCGAAGGCGCGGCTGAGGCGTTGGAGGACGGCGGAGTGTCGCGGATCCTGCGGGCTCATCTCGACGATCACTCCCTCGAGTAGTTCGACGCGTTCGTCCTCGAAAACGCCGTAAGCGACGAGCTGCTCGTATTCGACGCGTCGCAGAGGCCGCGTCGGCTCGGCGCTAAGAGCCTCCCGTAGATCCGCGTGGTTCATGGACCCACCAATGTTAGCACCGGGCGATTGGGCCCCGAGCGGATCGGCGATCTAACCTGCGGTTTAGCCGAGGGCCAAGCGCGGACTCCTCAGAGAGTCCCGCGCCCTATGCGACCTTTGACGAGGAGGGTACGCACCTGCACGAGCTTGGTTTTCAGTGCCTCCGCGTTCTGTGCGCCCATGCGCAGTAGCATCTTTTGTCCCGCTGATCGCGCCTCGAGGGCGGGGTCCTCGAACATGAAGAGGGCGGTTCCGCCCTGCACCTCGGCGCGGCGGAGCCTGACCGGTCCCGATACCTTCGGGGTCGCCAGTAGATGATCGATGACCTCGACGACGCGATCGTTGAAGTACGTTCCGGGAGGACCCAGATTCTCCCAGGCGCGCTGAAACAGCGGATACATGCGTGTGTAAAGGGCGACTGCCTGGTTGTTATCGACCGCCAGCGCCATCGCGACGAATGACCGATAGCGGGCGGCGTTTTCGGCGGCGAGAATGGTGCGTGCGCCCTGGCGCTCGGTCATGAATCGCCGAGCCGTCGTCTTGACTGGCCAGGCCATCGTCGGCGCCCGTCGAGCCGCGAGATAGTCGACCGTCGCCACGAAGTTGCGGACGAAGCCGTCGACCGAGAAAAAGGTCTGCACCGCCTTGCGACCGAGCAGCCGGGCAAGCGCCTCCTCCGCGAAGACATCGGAGTGGGCCAGCGACGGCAAACCGATGGAGTCGTTTCGTGCAGCGATCGGGTAGCGAATCTCCATTCGGGGTGCCGCCGTCGCGGGCGGCAGCGCCGGGGACGAAGGAACGGAAGCCGGTGCCCGGTTGGCGGCGCTGGTCGGCAGACCGGCCGGCACGGAGCCGCCATCGATGGCTGTCCAAGCCACTCCGCCAACGAGGACAGCCGCCCCCCCGGCGAAAATGGCGATGCGAGCAGAGGGGGACATCAGGGGAGCAATCATGACTCCGGAATACACCCTACGCCACCCGGCCATAACTCGACGCATCGCACGCGAAGCGGCAGGACAAGACGGCGCCCGGGCGCCCTACAGCGCTCACGCTCACGGCGGTCGAAGGTGATAGGCGACGCCGGGTCGGGGGCGCGCGCCCCGCCGCTGAGCGGCCAGTTCGGCGCCTTTCAGGGCTGCTAGCTCCGTCGCTCGATCAACGCTGCAGGGACTGGCCTTTCCGCAAGCCCCCGCCGTGATTAGCTTGAGCGTGTGAAGAAGACGACGATTGTGGTGATTGCGGCGGCGGTGCTCCTCGTGCTGGGAGGAGTCAGCAGCTACAACGGGCTCGTGTCCCTGGAACAGGGGGTGCGGGCGCAGTGGGGGCAGGTCGAGAACACGTATCAGAGGCGCAGTGATCTCATCCCCAACTTGGTCGAGACGGTCAAAGGTGCCGCCGCCTTCGAGAAGGAGACCTTCACCAAGGTCGCCGAGGCGCGCGCCAAAGTGGTCCAGATCTCCGGCGAGGGTCTCGAGAAGATCCTGAGCGATCCGGAAGCCTTCAAGCGGTATCAGCAAGCGCAGGGCGAGCTGGCCGGCGCGATGTCGCGGCTGATGGCGGTCTCGGAGCGCTATCCCGATCTGAAGGCGACCGCAGCGTTTCGCGATCTGCAGGCGCAGCTCGAGGGGACAGAGAACCGCATCGCGGTCGAGCGCATGCGGTTCAACGAAGCGGCGCAAGCCTTCAACACCAAACGATCGAAGTTCCCGACCGTGCTCTTCGCGTCGGTGTTCGGCGCTCGCTTCAAAGAAAAGCCGTACTTCGAAGCGCAGCCCGGCGCCGAAGTCGCGCCCAAGGTGAAGTTCTGAAGCAGGTGCGTTCACGACTCGGCTGCGCGGGCGCTTCTGCGCTGATCTTGGCCTCTTTGACGGCGTTGGCAGCGGCCGCGCCGCCACCCGCGCCAGACCGATGGGTCACCGACCAAGTCGGGTTTCTCTCACCCGAGATCCGACAAGCGCTCGACGCACGCCTCGAAGGCTATCAACGAACCACGGGTCGCCAGGTGGTGGTCTGGATCGGCGGCACCATCGGCAACGAGTCGCTCGAGACGTGGGCAGCCAGGACATTCGAAGCCTGGCGGGTAGGTGTGAAGGGTGAGGACAACGGCGTCGCGCTCTTCATCCTCGCGAAAGACAGGCGCATGCGAATCGAAGTGGGCTACGGCCTCGAAGGCCTGCTCACCGATTTGAAGTCCGCTCGGATCCTGCGTGAGGAGCTCACTCCGCGCCTGCGCGAGGGCAAGCGCGACGAGGCGGTCGTTGCCGCTGTCAATGGAATCCTCGGCGTGCTGGGCGGCGAGGAGGCAGGTGCCGCGCAACGCTTCGCTCCCGAGGCCTCTCAGCGCACCGTCAGCAAGTGGGAGCTGATCGGTTTTGGCGTGCTCGGCCTCTTACTCCTGTTCCTCATCGCCACGAATCCCCGGATGGCGGCGACGCTCCTCTATACGCTCGCCTCAAGTGGACACCGCGGGGCCGGCTTCTCGGGCGGCGGCGGGTACTCCGGCGGCGGCGGGGGCTTCTCGGGTGGCGGCGGCCGCTCGGGCGGCGGGGGCGCATCCGGTTCATGGTGACGTCATGACCCGCCGTCGCCTGCTCGCCTTACTCGACAAGAAACGCGTCGAGGCCGCCATCGCGGACGTCGAGGCCGCGTGTGCCATCGAGCTGCGCATTTCCATCGCCGGCCTCTTCTGGGGCGAGAGCGAAAGCATGGCCCGAAGGGCGTTCGACCGTCTGCAGATGGGCGCCGCCCGCGGCCGCAACGGCATCCTCGTCCTGCTTGCTCCCTGGCGCCGCAAAGTCGTTGTCTTCGCAGACGAAGGGATCACGGCGAAGGTCGAGGCGGCACTCTGGTCGGGTGCCGTCTCCACGATCACCGCCGCTTTTCACGAGGGCAACTTCACCGACGGCCTCGTCGTCGCGCTCGCGGACCTAGCCCGCGCCCTGGCCCCCCACTTCCCCCCCGTCGCGCGATCCAACGAGCTACCCGACCAAGTCGACCACTGAGCGGGCTGGGGAGGCGAGCTAGGCCTTCTTTTGCGGTTCGGGCAATCCCAGCGCCGATCGCAGGGTCGGATCCAACGCCTCGTCGATGGTCCCCACGCGCGCCGAGACCTGTGCGCCATCGCCCCAGGGCCACCAGAGACAGAACGTGACGAGCTCTCCCTCGTGCTCGGCGGTGAAGATCATCTGGGATCCCCGCAGCCCCCCGGTCATGCCACAGACTTCGCGGACGGAGGCGGGCGCGCTACCCAATGTCGCCGCGGTGAACGTCGTCGGCAAAGCGGTCGCCAGAGCGGCGCGAGCCTGCGCTTCATTGGCTTGTGCAACGGTCGAGAGCGCACACGCCAAGCGGGCGTCCCATTCCCAACGACCGGCCGGCCACGCCCCCTGCATCCGAGCGAGCAAATCGGCGAGCACTCGCGCACGTCCGTCAGGGACCGTCATTCAATCATTGTCCCATGAATTCCCAAGCTTCGACCACTGACTGGGGAGCGCCCCGCCCCGACATTCGCATTCGGCTTGGCGCCACTGTGACAAACTTGTCAGCGACGGGTGCCTGCTGCCTCGCTTCGGTCGCCGAAGGGGGCCAGATGGCCAGAAGCCTTGGGGAATGCTTCTTGCGTGGACTTGTTGGTACGAGTCGTCGGGACGAGTCACCACATAGAAGGGCGCCACCATGACACATGCGGAATGGAGCGGTTGTCGATCAGCAGGTTGGCTCGCGCTGATGATGGCGTTCCTGTTTTTGGGGGCGCCCGACCGCGCTGACGCCTGCTCGTTTCCCTGCAAGGGCATCGTCGAGGTGCCGCTGCGTTCGCAGGGGGGTGAGGTTCGCTTTGCCGCCAACGCCGTGGCCTTTCGGCTTGCGCCCAAGGCCACGCCGGAGCGGGCGGCGAGCTTTCGCCTGGCGATTTACGCGGTGGATTCCCAGGCAAGAGTCCCAGGTTCGGTAAGCACGAGCCCGACCGGCACCATTGACGGCGCCGGCACCGAAACGCTATTCAAGCCGGACGCGCCCCTCGAAGTCGGCAAGCGCTACGTTCTTAAGTTCGATCCATCGTGCCCGCCGAACGCCCCGAACATGACGGCGCCCATTCAGGAGCTGCCGTTCGTCGTTGACGAGGCGGCGACGTTGCCGCTGAAATTCGATGCGCTGAGGCCGACTGCAGAAGGGCTGCGGTACAACGACCGAGGAGAGCCGAGGGCGTTCGCAGAGCTGCCCTTCGGCACCAGCAACTCGTTGCTCCTGCAATCAATCATTGAGTTCTCGGTCGAGGTCGATGGGTACTACATCCAGGCGCCCTACCTCGGCCGTTCCCATCGACTGACCATCGAGGCGACCTGCGGAGTCTCGAGCTTCCGGGAAGACACCGCCACCAGCTGCGGCGGCTACCTCATTCCACCAGGGCCGCATGTGGTGAAGGTAACGCCGCGGGTGCTTGGCATCTCGCCACAGCCACCGCCGCTGGTCGCCAACATCGAGCTGCGCGGCTGTCCACCAGCGCCCGATCCGGCCGCAGGCTGCGCGATTTCGCCGCGCGGTCAGATCGGCGGCGCCGGTGTCGTCGCCGTGCTGCTCGTTCTCGCTGGGCTCTCGAGGCAACGCCGGCGGCGGCCCTCTACCGGCGATTGAACCGCGATCTTTCTGACCGGCGACAATATGATGGCCGCCGTACATGAACCCCCTGCCCGATGCGAACTCCATCCCAGCGCGACGGCTGGCGGCGCAGAAGATCGCTCGGTCCGACGGGGGAGACGCGGCGAAGCTGGTCGCGTGGATGGGTGCGGTCCAGGCGCAGGACTACGCGGGCGTGAAATGGGCGCTTGGTCTGCGGCTGCCAGCCGAAACGACCGAAGCCGACATCGAAGCGGCCCTGGACCAGGGATTGATCTTGCGCACGCACACGCTGCGCTGGACCTGGCAGCTGGTGACCCCGGCAGACATTCGCTGGATGACGGCACTGGTGGCTCCGCGGCTTCGTGCCCGCGCGGCGGCCCGCCACCGAACGCTCGGGCTCGACGAGGCGACCTTCCGCAAAAGTGGGCTCGTCATCACCAAGGCTCTGCGCGATGGCGAGCACCTCACCCGCGTCGAGCTGGCCGCGCGACTCGCACGCGCCAACGTCTTAACCACGGGTGAGCGACTGGCTCACCTGCTGGGACGGGCGGAGCTCGATGGCCTGATCGCCAGCGGCGTTCGGCGTGGCAAACAACAGACCTACGCCCTGCTGGATCTGCGCGCGCCTTCGCCCCCCACCCCTCTCAGCCACGACGAGGCTCTTGCGGCGCTGGCGATTCGCTATTTTCGCAGCCACGGTCCTGCCACCTTCGCCGACTTTCTCTGGTGGTCGAGTCTCGCGCCCGTGGACGCGCGCCGGGCCGTGGAGACCGCGGCGCCCGAGCTGCATACCGAGCAGATCGATGGAGTCGCGCACTGGTACACCGGACCAGCCCCGCGAGGGCGTCGGTCGCCAACGGCTTCGCGCGCACACTTGCTGCCCGCGTTCGATGAATATCTGGTTGCCTACCGAGATCGGCGTGCCGTGCTCGATCCGAGATTCCGCAAGAACCACAATGCCGGCGGCGGCATGCTTGCGCCCTGTCTCATCGTCGACGGCCGCGTGATCGGCACCTGGCGGCGCGAGCTGACCGCAACGTCCGTGGTCATCACGCTGGACGCGTTCGACGCGAAAACCAAACCTGCCCACGGGCTCCCGCGCGACCTGAAAGAGGAGATCAACGAAGCCGCGCGACGCTACGGAGACTTCCTGGGCCGCGAGCCGAAGCTCGCAATTCGATAGATCCAGGCCGACCTTCGGTTGTCAGCGCCCGACGGGCACGCGCGCCATTCGTTAGCACCGACGGCAGAGCCGCAGAGGGGGGCGCTCGTCAATGCTTGGTGCACTGATTGTCTGCGGCTGTCGCGCCACAAATGAACTTGTAGCCGATGGGGCAAACGAAATGACGCCCCTGACATTTGGTCAGCGTCGTGCAGTCGGGTCTGCACGTGCCGGGCGTCGGACAGGTGGGGCCGGTCGGAGCATCGCCCCAGCAGCCGCCGGGATAGTCACCTTCTTCGGGACAAAAGTGAGGGAATTTGGGGTTGCTGCACACGCACGACTCTGTGGCGCAATCAACCGTCAACGTCCCTCTGCACGACACTACGGATCCAGGCGAATTGGGGCATTTTACGATCGAAGCGCAGTTCGTATGGGGCGGATAGCAATCCGGGCCCCACCCCGCAGCCGCCGGACAAAATTGCGGCTCTTGTGGATCCGAGCAGACGTTGTTGGCGGGACTGCAATTGGGATAGCGGCAGTCGTTGACTCGTCCGCGCCGACAGGCGGTGTTTTCGGTCCCGCACCGGGCCACCGTCGAACAATCGATATCGGAAGTCCAGCAGGCCTCGGGCGCGCCCGAACGGGCCGGACAGACGATCTCGCCGGCTTCACACATCAACGTCGGACCGGTGATGGTTCCGCCATTGCCACCGTTGCCACCGTTGCCTCCATTGCCTCCATTGCCGCCATTGCCGCCGTTGCCGCCAACCGGCTGGTTGCCTGGAGCGAAGCAGAAGCCCGATGAACAGGTCCAGCCGTTGGGACACGAACCATCGTCGTCGCAACGAGTTTGGCCGTTCTTGTAATCGGGACCGCAAGTGAGGCAGAGCACGGCGGCCATCAACAGGCGCGTCGACCAAACCCGGTCCAGATTCCTCATGTCAGAAGCTCCCGCTCATGACGACGGCGTCGAAAGACGCGGAGATCGTGATCGGATTGGCCGAGGCGGCCGGTGTTGGCGTTGCCGACGACAGCAGGCGCGGTACCACGATCACGCCGAGGCCGAGTGCCGCCACGCCGTAGCCCACGTACTGCATCTGGTTGAGCGACTCGGCCCTCGACTCGCCACTTCGACTGAACTTCGTCGAGACCTTGTCGTACTCGGACTGCGCGGAGATGCCGGCGTAGATGCCGCCACCCAAGCCCAGGACGAGCAGCGAAGTCCCGATGATGGTCGACGCTCGCACCCCGCCGGTGCGAGGCGCGTCCGCGGTAGATGTGGTGTTCAGCGGCCCACCTGAGAGGACGGGCGCGGGTGAGGTTGCCGCCAACGCCCTGGCATGGCCGGGCACGCCAGGGCGTGCTCCCACCCCCGTATGGACGGGCGGCGGCGCGGTCGGCGGGACGGGGCCCCAGGGCTGCTGTGGTGGACCCGCAATCGATGCTGGCGGCGGTGTCCAGGGAGGCCGCGAAGCGCTGATCGGCGGGGAGACGACAGCCGGCGGCGCGGGGGAGGCAGTGGCGACAGCGCCCGTGCCCACCGATCCAGCCGCGGTCGAGCTGATCGGGCGCTCGGTGGACGGCGTTGCAGGTCCGACCGGCGGGATCACCGGGCTGGCCAACGGGGCAGCGACACTCTTGGGCGCGGTGGCGGAAGGGGACGGCGGCGCCACGCGATTGGCCACGACGGGAGCCGGCAGCAGCACGGGCGCGCTGACAACCGGCCGATCCGCAGAAGCCTTCTTCTCGAGCTCGGCGAGGAGCTTCTGATATTCCGTCTTCTTGGGGCTGTCGACC
>JANNNO010000385.1:0-8376 GCA_031398585.1 Myxococcales bacterium
GTCGGACCCGTCCGCGCTCGAGACCGCCGTCGCGAAACTCGACGAAGTTGCGCGGCGCCAGCGGTTCGCCGAAGCGCCCGCCGCCGTGGTCGCGGCGCCCGCCCTTGGTGAAATTGCGCTGGCCTCCGTCGAGGAACGCCCCTCGCTTCACGCGCGCTTCTCCGATTCGCCGTCGACCTGGGCCAAACAACGCTGGCCCCTGCTGACCGCGGTCGGCGTCGCCGTCGGATCGGCCCTCGCACTCGGCCTGCTCGTCGCCCACGACGACGGCCGCTAGGCGCCGGCGAACCGAGGCCGGGGTGGGCGTGCTGGCGCCAGCGTGATCCCACGCCCTACAGCGACGTGTAACCGTCGATACAAGAAATACGACAGAAGTAAGCGGCACGACCGCGACGCCCTGCCAGCCGTGCGGTAAAATGATGGACATGGCCGTCCTGGGGATCGACTTGGGGACGACGAACTCGGTGGTTGCGTCGGTGCGGGGTGGGGACGTCGTCATCGTCCCGGATCGACAAGGCCATCGGCTTCATCCGTCCGTGGTGACGCTGGCGCCGGATGGCTCGCGGCTCTATTCGCACGACGCGGCCGCGCGCCGCCTGCTCGAGCCGCTCTACACCATCTACTCGGCCAAGCGGCTGATGGGGCAACCATGGCAATCGGAGGAGGCGCAGCGGACCCGCAAGCGCGTCGCTTACGAAGTCCAGCAAGGCAACAACGATCAGATCATGGTGGTCGGTCCCGACCGCAGCTACACGGTACCGGAGATCTCGGGCCTGCTGCTCGCGCACTTACGTCAGTCCGCCCAGGTGCACCTCGGCGAAGACGTTGCCGGCGCGGTGATCACCGTGCCAGCCAACTTCAACAATGCCCAGAGGCAGGCGACGATGGACGCCGGACGGATCGCCGGCCTCGACGTCTTGCGCGTGATCAACGAGCCGACGGCCGCAGCTCTGGCCTATGGCCTCGGACGTGGCATCTCGCAACGGATCGCGGTGTTCGATTTCGGCGGAGGCACCTTCGACGTCACCCTCCTGCAGGTCGAAGGCGAAGTCTTCGAGGTGATCGCGTCGGGCGGCGACAGCTTCCTCGGTGGCGACGACGTGGATGAAGCGGTGATGGCCCTCATCGCACGCCAGTTCCAGGAACAGCATGGCTACGAGCCTCGCGATCGCCACGAGCTCCGCGGACAGCTCGTGCTGGCGGCCGAGCGTATCAAGCGGCATCTGTCGTCCAACGAGGTGGCCGAGGGCGGAATGACGGTTACGCTGGAGGGCTCCGAAGAGCCTTTGACGGTCAACTTCAAGATCGAGCGCGCGGTCCTGGAAGCCGCGGTCGAGCCGCTCATCGCGCGCACCATCGCCGCCTGCGACGATGTCCTCGCCGCCGCAAAACTGAGCACCTCGCAGATCGACGACGTGATCATGGTGGGCGGTTCGACCCGCATCCCCGCCGTGCGCAAGCTCGTCGAGAAGCACTTCGGTCGCGCGCCCCGCACCGACATCAATCCCGATGAGGTCGTCGCCGTCGGTGCCGCGGTTCAGGCCGCGAGCCTTGCCGGGGGCGGCACGACGCTCTCGCACCGCCCGATCCTGCTCGACGTCACGCCCCGTGCGCTCGGGATCGCGGTGGCAGGCGGGTACGCCGAGCCGATCGTCGAGCGCAACGTGCCCGTGCCCGTCGAACAGACGCGGGTCTTCTCGACGTCGACCGACAACCAGACCAAGGTGATCATCCAGGTCTGTCAGGGCGAATCGCGCCGCTTCACCGAAAACGCGCCACTGGGCGAGCTGACATTGGCGGGCCTGCGTGCCGGCACCCGCGGCGAGGTGAAGATCGAGGTCACATTCAAGGTCGACACCAACGGCATCCTGCGGGTGCGCGCGCGCGATCCCGAGACCGATCTGGCGACCGAGGCTGCAGTCAGCGTGAGAGGCGCCATGTCCGAAGGCGAAGTCGCCGCCGCGGCGCACCTGCAAGACGAGCTTGGCGCCACGCTCTCGTCAGCACCGCCCGCCCCGGCCGAGAAGGGCGCCTAGTCGAAGGCTCTCATGTCGAGCGCGCCCGGCTATCTCGAAGCCCTACGGCAAATCGCCGACCGCATCTTCCCGACCCTGGACGGTCGGAGCTACTATCAGATCCTCAACGTGCCAGAGACTGCCGACATCCCGACGGTTCGCGCCGCCTTCTTCAAGCTGGCAGCGCAGATGCATCCGGATCGCTTTCACACGCTGCCCGACCGCGGCCTCAAAGACCGGCTCGAAACGATCTATGCGCGCATCGGTGAGGCGTATCGCGTGCTGTCCCATCCCGAACGCCGCGCGAATTACGATCGAACATTGGCCGCCGGGACAAAACGCCTCGACACGAGCGCGCGCGAATCGACCGGGCCGCGCAATCCTGAAGACACCATCACGCACCCCGAGGCAAAGAAGTTCTTTCGTCTCGGCATGAGTTGCCTCGGCAGCAAGGACTGGAAGGGCGCGGTTATGAACTTCAACTTCGCCCGCAACTTCGCCCCCGACGCCCCCGTCCTGCTCGAACGTCTCGGTGAGGCCTCGGCGCAGCTGAAGGCCGAAGCCCGACCGGCGCGCGCGCGGTGACCGGCACGCGATGACCGACATACCGACGCCGCCGCCCGGAAGCGATCCGGCAGGCACCGTGCGGACGGTCGGCCCTCCGCGCCTCGGCGGCGTGCTCGGCCGCTACGAGCTGCGCCAGGTGCTAGGCCACGGCGCCATGGCGACGGTCTTTCGGGCCCGCGACACGCAGCTCGGGCGCGAAGTCGCCGTCAAGGTCATGACCCTGGCGATCGCCGCACGAGCCGATTCCGCCGAGCGATTCCGGCGCGAGGCCCAAGCGGTCGCGGCGGTCAAACACCCAGGCATCGTCGAGATCTTCGACTTCGTTGCGGCGACCGACACCGAGCCGGCCTACATCGTGAGCGAGCTGATCGCGGGGCCGACCCTGCGCAGATTCCTCGACGAACGCCGGGGACGCGTGCTGCCCGAGACCGCGGCCCTCTTGGCGTTGCCGCTGGCCGAGGCTCTGGACGCCGCCCACGCGCGCGGGGTCATTCACAGGGACATCAAACCCGACAACGTCATGCTCGACCACGCCGCTCGCGATCGCGTGGTGCTGACCGACTTCGGTGTTGCGCACGTGACCGGGATGGAGACGATGACCGCAACCGGTGCGCTGGTCGGTTCGCCTTCGTACATGTCGCCCGAGCAGGCGCGCGGTGATGCCGTCGGACCGCACTCGGATCTCTTCACCTTCGGGGTCGTGCTCTACGAAATGGCCACCGGCCACCTGCCGTTCGCCGGCAGGGATGCGCTGAGCATCCTGGGAGCCATCGCGCGCGGCACGTACAAGAAGCCGAGCTTGGTGAGCCCGTTCGTGGGGACGGCATTCGACGAGATCTGCGCGCGTTGTCTGAAGGCCGCGCCCGCAGACCGCTATGGCAGTGCTGGTGCTCTCGCCGAGGATCTGCGTGCGTACTGCGCCGCCGCAGGCATCGATCCGGCGGCGGCCCGACAGACCATCTGGAAAGACGCAGACGCTTTCGAAGCGAGCCTACGCCCCCACATGGCCGATCTGGCAGTGGCGGCGGCGCGAAAGCACGTTCGGCGCGGCGAGCTGGCCAAGGGTCTCGCCGAGCTGTCACGCGCGACCGCCTACGTGCCGGGGCACGGGGAGGCCGAACGGCTGATGGCGACCATATCGTCGCGGCGGCGCTGGGCGCTGGGGGCCGCGCTCATGGGCGGCGTCGCGCTGCTGGGCGCGGGAGCGTGGGCTTTGGCACCGCGGGTCACGCAATGGTGGGCCGATCGTGGCGCCGCCCCGGCTCCCACGCCCGCTCGCGCGCCGGCGTTTCCGGCTCCTGCCGCCGCGGGCGCCGAGAACGAGGGCGGAGAGCCGTTATCGGAGACCGCTTCGGCGAGGCCGGCCGGCACGCAAACCGGCGCCGCAGGTCCTGCCGGTTCGTTGTCAGTATCAACGACATCGACCGTGGGCACGGAACGGCGAAGGCGGCGGCGCGCGGCTCTTACCGAAAGCCCCGGTCGGACGGCGGGGCCTTCGACCCCCGAAAGTCAGGCAGGACAGCGGGACGGAAATCCACTCCCCGGGATGCAAGGGGAAGCTCGAGCCGGCGCGCCTGGCGCCATCGGAACGACCGCAGCGGCCGCCGGGGAGATCCCTACCTCCGCGACGCCGCCCCCCGTCGAGGCATTGCCTCCTGCCGACATAAACCAAGAGACAGAGCCCAACGCCGCCACAGCGGCAGCGGTTACTCCGACGACCGCACCCGAAGCTGCCAAGTCCCTCCCGAACGTGCCGGTCGAGATCTACGCCGAGCGCGCGTTCTGCTACCCGAGTCTCGACGAGAGCAGACCGCGCATGACGCCGGCCCGGTACACGGTCAAAGCCGGCGTGCACAAGATCTACTGCAGCCCATCGGGCATCGAGCAGCGGCAGCTGGTGAGCGAGTTGACCATCGGGCCGCCGCGGGGCGGGGGCGCCTTTCGGATCCGTTTGCGACGAGGCGACGGCGGCCGACCGGTCGTCGATGCCCGGGAGACCTCGGTGCTGGCCACGCCGATCACGACATCGCCGTGACGCCGCTGGCAGGCGCCTGGCTGGCCGTCGCCACCTTGATCGCCTCGAAGAGAAGCTCCGGGCGCAGCGGCTTGGTCACGTAGGCATCCATGCCGGCAGCCAGGCACTCTTCCTTGTCACCATCGAGAGCCTGTGCCGTCACCGCCACGATCGGGACGCGTCCGCCCCGTTCGCGTTCACGGGCGCGGATCGCACGCGTCGCTTCGAGACCGTCCATCTCGGGCATGCGCACGTCCATCAGCACGACGTCGAACCCGCCCGACTCGAGTGCGCGACACGCGGCGCGCCCATCGGCGACGACGGTGACCTTCTGCCCTGCTACCTCCAGCAACCGCCGCGCGATGACTTGATTGATGACGTTGTCCTCAGCAACCAATACGTGGAGCGTGCGCGCCATCGTCGGAATCTTGGACGTCGGCTGGCGTCGCTGATTGTGCCCTGCCTGCAGGCGTGCCAGCGCGGCTCGCAGATCGTGCCCCAGCAGCGGCTTGTGAACCGTAGTCATGCGCGCAGGCGATGCCCCCGGCGATGCAGCGATGACCTCCGGACGATCCCGTCCTGGACCCGCCAGCGGCGCCATCACCACGACCTGCGGTGACTCGCCCGTGTGAGCCGTGAAGGCGGCCCACAGCGCTGACGCCTTCGCGGCGTCGAGATCGGCGTCGAGCACCAGCCAGCGCAAGGGCGGTGCGGAGGCACTGGCCAGTGCCTCCAGGGCTTCCGCGTGAGACGCGACGAGTGTCGGCTTCATCCCGGTCTCGGCCGTGTGCCGCCCCAGCTCCTCGCGCAGCAACGCGTGCTCGGCGAGGATCAGCACACCGTCAGAGGGCAGAGGAATGAGCCCGCTGCCGGTCGTCCGGGTCAAGCTCTCGGGCTCGAGCGGAAGCTCGAACGAGAAGGTGCTGCCCTTGCCGAGCTCGCTCTGCACGCTGAGCTGTCCGCCCATCAGAGTCACGAGCTGGGTCGAGATCGAAAGCCCCAGGCCGGTGCCGCCGTAGCGACGCGAGACGGTCTCGTCGGCCTGGGTGAATGGTTCGAAGATGGCGCTCTGTCGTTCCTTGGGAACTCCGATGCCGGTGTCGGTCACGCGAAAACGGAGCATGCGCGCGCCCGAGGCGGTCTTCTCCCAGGACGCCGCCACCACGATCTCACCGCGCTCGGTGAACTTGATCGCGTTGCCAATGAGGTTGGTGAGAACCTGTCTCAGGCGCATCGGATCCCCGCGCCAGCGATCCGGCATGCGCGCGCCGGCGGGCACGACGATCTCGAGGCCCTTTTCCTGCGCCTTGACCGCGAGACCACGAACCACCACGCCGAGCAGCTCGCGCAGCGAAAACGACGTCGTGTCGATTGAGAGTTTTCCAGCTTCGATCTTCGAGAAGTCGAGCACCTCGTTGATGATGTCGAGCAGGCTGGATGCCGACGTCGATGCGGTTCGGAGGAATTCCGACTGGTCCCGCGTCAGCGAGGTCATCAGCGTCAGGTCGAGCATGCCGACGATGCCATTGAGAGGCGTCCGCATCTCGTGGCTCATGCGAGCCAGGAATTGTGACTTGGCCAAGGTGGCCTCTTCGGCCGAGTTCTTGGCGCGCACGAGCTCGACCTGCTGCGCGCGCAGAATGTTGGCAGCTTCGCGGGTTCGCTCGGTCAAGCGTGCGGCGATGGTGACCGCGCGCTTGTGGGTCTGTGACAGCGAGCCGATGACGAAGAAGAGAAGCAGATCGATGAAGAGACCACCGATCAGCACCACGACCGGCTGCCACTCGGTGACGTGTGCCTCGAACTGCGGGCCTGCGTCGTAGCGAACCAGACACGAGCGGCCCGCCACACTGAAGCGGCGCTCGGCCCGCAAGGAACGTGCGGACGCCGTCACTCGATCAGGCAGAACCGCGCCGGCAAGCAGAGCCATCGACGAAGGAACCTGTCCGTCGTAGATCCCGAAGGCCAGCTCACCCGACTTGTTGCCGAGGATGCCCCGCATGACGTCCTGCCCGCGAAAACGGCTGTAGACGAATCCAAGCAGCGCACGCTGCCTGTCTCCCGGCGTTTCGACAGCGACCCCGCGGCGATAGATGGGGGAAAAGATGATGAAGCCTGCTTGCCTGTCCTCTGTCGATTCATGCGCGAGTTCGACCTGGGCGGTTGCGGTCATCAACCCGGAGAGTCGCGCCCGGCTCATCGCCGCCAGCAGCACCGGTTGCGACCCCATGTCGAAACCGAACGAGCGCAGATTGCGCGTGGAAAGCGGCGCGAGATAGACCACGGGATAGAGCTCTTCGCGACTCGATTCGGGCCAGACGCGGTACTCGGGAAGGCCGTCGTTCCGAACCGCGTCCACGTGCAGGCTGCGCGCGCGGGCCGGGATGCGCGCCACGAATCCCATGCCCTCCATGCCGGGGACCCGCTCGTCGAGCTCGAGCTTGCGCACGTAGTCCTGCCATTCGTCGCGCTCGACCCCGTTAGAGCCCGCGAAGAAGCCGACGGCGCCTCGTAAGACCTGCTGGTAATGGAGCATGCGGTCCTCGATCGCCGCATGCGTCTCGTCGACGCGCCGATGAAACTGCTCCTCGATGCGCCGCTCGACGTCGGCTACCGAAAGACGCCAGACCGCAACCGTCGCCGCGACCATGACCGCGAGCACGAGCCACGAGGTGCGCGGATGGTGCGCCAGCGCCCAGAGCCGTCCGCGAGGCACGCCGATGGCAGCCATCTCCGCGGTTGCGGTTGCCGCCGGTTCTCTCTTCATCGTCGCAACCGCTCGAACGCCACCCGATCCCCCACGGTGACATCGGAACCCCCGAACCACCTCTGAAGCCCTGCTCCATAGACGGGCGGACAGGGGTTCACGGGAGGACGCCGTGCAAGCGAGCGTGTGCGGGGTTGTGGTAGGAATGACGCATCCCCACCGCAGCATGTCTCCTCGTCTCGCTGCTTCCGGCACTGTTCGGAACGCCCGCGCTCGCAGCCCTGGCCGACCCACGCCCGGCCGCCACCGCGGCACCGGACGAAAACAACGCCCCTCCCCCTCCCGCCTCGGCCGCCGAGGCCCTCGACCGTGCCGCCGCCGCCTACGAATTCGGCGATCTCATTCAGATGATCGAGCTGGCGCGCCTGGTGGCCGAGGGTGCCCTGCGTGGCAACGACGATCAACGTGCGCTGGCGTTGCGCCTGCTGGGTATCGGCCTTTATCTCGACGGCCGCGTGGACGGTGCCGAGCGCGCTTTCGTGGAGCTGATCAAGCTGCGGCCGCGCATGACCCTCGACGCGACCGCCACGCGACCCGAGGTCGTTGGCTTCTTCAAGGAAGTGAAACGCCGTCACGGCCCGCGCAAGCGACTCGCCTTCGCGTTCTTGCCACCGCTCGGGCAGTTCCAGAACGACGACACGCCTCTGCGAGGCTGGCTGATCGGCGGCCTCGAAGTCGCAACGCTCGGCACCGCCATAACGACTGCCCTCGTGCTGTCGAACTGGCGCGCCCCCGACCAGACCTGCCGGGGCCAGCAAGACCCCAAACCTTGCACCGACCTCCGCCTGGTCAATCAGATCTCAGTCGCCGCCTTCGCCGCGACGTGGGCCGCGGGCGTGATCGACGCCCTGGTCAATCACAGCAGCGGCGAGAGCACCGACGTTGCGGCAACCCGGGGCCCCCGCCTCGTCATCCTCCCCAACGGCGCCGCCCTACACACGACGTTTTGACCCCGCAGCGAATCGCCCGCGTGTAGACTCGCGCCGCTTTCTACTCAGGCGGGTAGCTCAGCG
>JANNNO010000491.1:0-4602 GCA_031398585.1 Myxococcales bacterium
CCCGCGGTGTCGACGCCGGCCTCGTAGTCCACCTGGCCGACGGTTTTGCCCGCGCTTTTCCCGATGAAGCATTGGGACCCTACATGCTCGGCCGCCAGCTCAGCTTTCGAGATGCGAAGCTCGCGTTGCCGCTGCTTGGGCGCGCGTGTCCTGCCAGCGGCCCCCCAATGGCGGTTCCCTTGCCGCCCCTCTTCGTCGCCGAATGTTGGCGCCTGGTCGGCGACGCCGCCTTTCGTGCTGGCGATCTCGAGACGAGCGCTCGCGCCTTTGCCCGGCTGCGCGACGAGGGCCCCACGCTGGGTGAGCGCCTTCGCGCCAAGGACTTCCTCGAACGGATCGCCTGGGTCAAGCAGCAGCAGGCGCGTTGACCCCGTCTCGATTCGTGCAGCTATACTCGGCGGCATGAGCTCTTCAACGCCGACCAGCCTTCAAGTGTGGCTCGAGACCTTCTTGCGCGACAACGGCGGGGTCGCCGGCACGATTCACCGCCGCGTCGACGCCGACAGCCTCGCTCTGGTCGCGTCGGTCAACATTCCCCCGCCGGTGCAGGAGATCGTCCGCCAGATCCCCAAAGGCAAGGGCATGGCGGGCCTCGCCTTCGAGTACGACGAACCCATCGCCACGTGCAACATCAAGGAGGACGCGACGGGACGCGTTCGTCCGGGCGCCAAGGCCGTGAACGCGCAAGCGGCCGTCGCCTTCCCGGTCCACGACGACGCGGGCGGCGTGCGCGCCGTGGTCGGCATCGCCTACGCCGGCGATCGCGATCTCGGCCAGGCCGAGCTCGATCAGCTCGCCAGCAGCGCGCGCTCGCTGCCAGCGCTGTGATACGCCGCCGCGATTTGGACCACGAGCGCCCGCACCGCGGGCCGGCTCACCTCAGTTGGGCGCCGACTGCAACTCGCGTTCGGCTTCCCGCAGAACTTGCCGCCATTCCGGATCGCTCGGCACGGCCGCAACGGCCTTGCGATAGAGCCTGACCGCGTCGCCGATGCGCCCCAAGCGCCGCATGAGATCGGCGTAGTCGACCAGGGTCTGGTGGCAGCCTTCGTAGTCGGTTGCGACCGCGCGTTCGAACAGCTCGAGCGCCCGGTCGTCGTGACCGGCCCGCCCGTGCTCGAGCGCAGCCTGGTGAAGGGCCCAGTGATCCTCCGGCTCGACGTCGAGCGCCTGGTCGTAGGCGGCCGCCGCATCGGCGTGCCGGTTCAGCTCGGCCAGGACGTCGCCCCTTACGGCATTCACGAAGAAGGCATCTCCACCGCGTTCGGCTGCCGCCTCGATGTTCTCGAGCGCCTCGCGGGTCCGACCCTGCTCGAGCTGCGCCTGCGCCAGCTTCGCGAGTCCCACCCCGCTGGCCGGATCGCGTTTGACGAACTCGCGGTAAGCGTCCTCCGCTTTGCCCGCCTGGCGTTGTTCGAGCAGGCTGTCGCCGAGCTCGCGCCATGCCTCCATCAAGGCGGGGTTCAACTCGACCGCCTTCTTCGCGGCTTCGAACCCACCCCGTTCCCGTCGCGCGTTGAGCACCTCGGCGAGCAGCGCGTGGGTGAGGCCAAGCTCGGGCAGCTCAGCGACCGCGAGCTTCGCCGATCGCAGGGCTTCGTCGACGTTGGCGGCATCGAGCGCATCGCGCCCGCGCAGAATGGCCCGCAGCCCTTCGATCGCCCGTGCCGGCAGATCGCGCATGCGAGCTGCGTCTTTGTCGTCGGGCAAGAAGGCCTCGACCACCTGGCAGGCGAGCACCGCGCGCTCCTTGCGACTCGAGACCAGCGCGCTCACGGCCTCCCCGCGCCAATAAGCCGCGGTTGAAGGCGCCGCCGATCCCAGCTGCTCGCGCGCTCGTTGGGCCGCCGCCTCGTCGCCGCGCGCCTGGGCGAGTACGAACGACACGGCGGCAGCATCGAGCCGGGCATCGTCATCACGCGCGGTCAGCGGCTCGAGATCGGCCGCATCGCCGAGCGCCGCCTCGAACGCCTTGTGATCCCCGCGATCAAAGCAGCGAAGGCCTGCCGCCATCACCAGCGCCGGCCCGAGGGGGTCAGCCACCCGCAAACCATCGAAGATCACCTGATCGACCTCCTCGAACTTTTCGCTGGTCTCGAGCGCGTCAAGCAGGTCCACCCAATGTTCGGCCAATCCCGGATCGCGGCGGCAGAGCGCCCGCGCCCGCGCCACCTCATCGGCCTCATCGCCGAGGCTCAGCTCGGCCGCCAGCGCATGGAGGAAACGCAGCAGGGAGCTGCCGGCACGGTCGACGCTCCGATCGGCCAGCTCGACCACCGGCCACTCCCCGTCGGTGCCGGCGAACTCCGCGTCGAGGGCGAAGAGCCGGCCCTCGCGCTCGAGGAGCGGCCACAAGCCTTTCAGCTCGGTGGCGCGACGCACATCCTTTTTGAGCTTGAACGCTTCGTCGAAAGCCAGAAGCCGCGTGCGGGGCGCGAGCAGCGCCCCATCGTAACGCGAAAAGAATGCCGTCATGCCGGGCGACGCCGGACGCCCGGCGGCTTCGGCCACGCGCTCGGCAATGCGCGCCCCCGGGCGAGCGGGCGTGAGCACGGCGGCGGGTAGCGTGGCGAGCTCTCGCTCCACGAGCAAGAGCAGCGTCGAGACCGGGTCAGACATCCCGTCTATCTATTCACGCGGACTAGCGGAATCAAGGGCCGCCCTTTCCAAGACCTCCGGCGAGGCCCCACGCTCGGCGATTCACCCACACGGGGGCCCTTGGCGGCTAGGCGCTCACCTCACGCGACTTCGCCCCCCGACCGGGCAGCCAAACCCGATCGCGCTGACCTGTGTGGAGCATCAGCCGCCACAACACCATGCCGGCCCACCAACATATGCGGTGCCCCCCAACCCGCTCGACTCACCGGCGCAGCTG
Organism: Myxococcales bacterium; assembly: GCA_031398585.1. GTDB lineage: Bacteria > Myxococcota_A > Polyangia > Fen-1088 > Fen-1088 > JANNNO01. The sequence goes on from JANNNO010000491.1 coordinate 2,876, forward strand.
CCCGAATCGCGCGGCCGCGCGAGCCTTCAATCGCCATCTTTCGTGGGTCAGATTGCTTGACGGTAAATCTGATCAAATGCGACACTGACAGAGCCTTGTACTGTCGCTCACGCTTCTAAGCGGTCCTTATGATGGCTCACGCGCAGGCGACTCACGCGGGAACGACTTTCCACCGGATAGCCCGAGTCCGCCGACGGAACGGGCGCTGAGGTTTTTTTTGCCGATGGCGAAGCTACTCCTTTGTGACGATGAGGATGCCTTGCTGCGGGGCCTCGCCCGGCTGCTGCGGGCTGCCTCGTTCGACGTCGTCACTGCCGATGGTCCCCGTGCTCTGCAGGAGTTGCAGGACCAACGTTTCGATGCCGTGGTTACGGACCTTCGCATGCCCACCGTCAGCGGGTTCGACATCCTGGAGGCGGCTCGCCGCAAGGATCCCTCGACGCCGGTCATCGTGATGAGCGGCAGCGCCGAGATCCCGGACGCCGTGCGCGCCATCCGCGCGGGCGCTCGCGACTTTCTCATCAAGCCCTTCGAGTGGAAGGGCCTCGAGGAGGCTCTGCAAGGCGCCATGAACGGTACCCTCCATAGCTCCGTCAGCGTGACTCCGCAGGACCCGTTCGGCTGGCGTGACCGCACGGCGCCGTTCCTGCTCGGTAACGACCCGATCATGGCGCCGGTGTTGGGCACGATCTCACAAGTCGCCGACACCCGTTGCACGGTGCTGATCACGGGTGAATCGGGCACGGGCAAGGAGCTCGTCGCGCGATCGCTCGTGGCCGGATCGCCACGGGCGCGCAAACCGTTCGTGACGGTCAACTGCGCTGCCATCCCGAACGCCCTGGTCGAATCTGAGCTCTTCGGACACGCCAAGGGCTCGTTCACCGGCGCCATCAGCACCCGCATCGGACGCTTCTCTCAGGCCGACGGCGGCACCATCTTTCTCGACGAGATCGGCGAGATGGAGCTCGGCGTTCAGGCCAAGCTTTTGCGCCTGATCCAGGAAGGCGAGTTCTATCCCATCGGCGAGACACACCCCGTGCGCGTCGACGTGCGCATCCTCGCCGCGACCAACCGCAAGCTCGAGGCCGAGGTCGCGGCCAACCGCTTCCGAGCCGATCTCTTTTGGCGTCTCAACGTCATTCCGATCGAGCTGCCGGCCCTGCGCCAGCGGGCCAGCGACATCCCCTCTTTGGTCGATCACTTCATCCAGCGCGCCAACGAACACCATCGCCGCCAGGTCGCGGGCCTCGATCACGAGGCGCTCTCTGCCCTTCGCCGGCACCATTGGCCCGGCAACATCCGCGAGCTCGAAAACATGATCGAGCGGCTGGTGATCATGAAGGGCACGGGGACCCTCACCTGGAACGATCTGCCAGTCGCCCTGCGCTCTCCCGTGCGCGACGTTGCGCGAGAGGCGAGTCCGATGCAGTCGTCGAACATTCCCGAGCTGCCGGCCGACGGGACCGATCTGCGCGCCATCCTCGAAGCGGTCGAGGATCGTATGATCGCCGAGGCGCTCGAGCGGACGGGCGGCAACAAGAACCGCGCCGCCGAGCTACTTGGACTTAACCGCACCACCCTGGTCGAGAAGCTCCGACGCAAGCGCGTCAGCCCGACCGCGCATTCCTGACAGAGCCTGGTGGCCGTGACTTGCGGCCAAGAAAGGCCGCGCCACTCGCCTAGAAGAGCCAGCCGCCCTGCTGACGCCTCAGGACGCGGTGGCTGGC
>JANNNO010000361.1:0-3386 GCA_031398585.1 Myxococcales bacterium
CACGGGATTTACTCCCGTGACGGCGCTTAATCCGAGGTCATTGGTCACGCCGCGAAGTGAATTCGCGCCGTCGGTCCTGTCGGGCAAGGCCGCAGGCCGTCCGCGGTTCGGCGTCTCTCCAATAGCGCAAGCCGCTATTGCGGCTCTTGCGCTACCGTCGGCGCCTTACCTTGCTTCCACAACCTCCACCGGAAGCCCGAGCTTGTCGAGCTGCGGCTTCACCTTGGCCGCGTCGCCGACGACCACGAACACGAACTTGTCGGGATCGATCGCCTGGCGGAACGCGGCATCGGCGAGCGCCGGCGTGAGCGCCTGATCGGCAACTTGGGCGCCGATCCCGAATTGAAGTACACGCCGAGCAACCGGCCGGTGTGCAACCTCAGCGTCGCCACGAACGAGTCCTTCAAGGACAAGTCAGGGCAGCGGCAAGAGCGGACCGAATGGCACCGCGTGACCGTCTGGGGCGAACAGGCCGAGACCTGCTCGAAATATCTCAGCAAAGGCCGCACGGTCTATGTCGAGGGGCGCCTGCAGACGCGATCCTACGACGACAAAGAAGGCAAGAAGCGCTACAGCACCGACATCGTCGCCGACCGGGTCCAGTTCCTGGGTGGCGGAGGTGGCGCTGGTGCCGGCGGCGAACGAGGCGCGCCTCGTAGCGGCGGTGGCGGTGCTGGTGGCGGCGGCGGCGGCGGTGGCGGTGGCGGTCGAGGCGGCTGGGGCGATGAGCCGCCGGGCGGCGGAAGCGATCCGGCCGATATCGGTGGCCCCGGCCCCGGCGACGACGACATCCCGTTCTGAGCCGCCGGCTGACCTGGCCCTCGCCACGCATGTCGCGAGGGCCGCGGACGAGCCACTGCCACCGTGAGGGTCCCCGTTGCGGCGCGGCTGCAGCGGGAGCCTCGCCCCAGACCATGGCTCTCGGCGTCCGGGTGATGGTCGGTCGTCATGGAGGACGGAAGCGGCGGCAGGACGTAGATTGGGCGCGGCGAATCGGGTGAGTCCGCTACCGCGGCCTCGGTAACCAGTAGAAGGCGAAAGCATCTTTCGCGCGCATCCCGCGCGGGGCGGCAACTTTGACCTTGCCGCCTCTGACTCTTCTGGGGTCCAATTCGCCGTCCTTAAGGAGGTTTCATGTCTTCACGCGCCTCGACTCTCATGGCCATCGGTGGCCTCGGGCTCAGTGCCCTTCTGATGGCTGCCTGCGAGGGCTCTTCCGGTACGACCAGCAAAGGCGACGCCGGCCCAAAGCCGGAAGCCGGCAGTACGCCGCTGCCGGGCCCGGGCCCAGGCGGCGGCGGTGGTATCGGCGGTTCGAGGCCCATCGATGCGGCCACGTTCGAGGCCATGGGTCCTTCGATGCCGCTGCCTCCGCCGAAGATCAACGAGGCCGCTGTGAAGGTGCTCCCGGCCGGTGCCCAGTTACTCGGCGGCATCACCGTCGGTTGCACGTTCGGCGAGGCCTCCCGCATGGCGGGCGCTCGCTGGTGCGCCTTTTCGCGCAAGGGCGCTCAGCTCGGTCGTAGCGAGCTCTGGGTCGTCAACATGAGCAAGCTGCCGCCCAAGTGCGACGGCACCAGCCCCGATTGCCTCAAGCTCTCGGACAACCTCTTCACGGGCGTTCCCGAGATCGGCCCGCGCTTTCCTTCGGCCCACAGGTTCTCGGGCGACACCCTGCTGTACTACGCGGATGCGAAGTCGGCAGCCTCCGATCCCTACGTCGGTCCGGTCTACGTGTGGCAGCCGGGCATGGCCAAGGGGATCAACATCTCGGGTTCGGCCAGCACGTTCCTCTGCGTGGTCAACGCCCGCGCGCCCACCGTCATCTGCATCGAGAACCTGTCGGCGGGCGCTCCGCTGACGTTCGATCTCTACGCCGGCAAGTTCGATCCCGCCGGTCCGGCCGTGCAGAAAATCCGCATGATCACGAAGATCCTGCCGACCAACGCGCAGACCATGGATTCGCAGTGGGGCACCAGCTTCACCGGCGACGGCAAGTACTTCATCTACTCGGCCGTGCCGAGCACGACGCCGACCGCGCCCGAGACGCTCTATTATCTCGAGACTGACGCGCTTGCGACCGGCGGCATGCCCAAGCAGGTAGGTGAGCCCGGGATCAGCAACTGGACCGTGACGGCGGACTACACCAAGTGGATCTACATGCGCGACTACAACTACTCGCCGCAATCGCCGTCGGGCACGTTGTACAGGGCGGACTTCCCCGGCGGCGCCAACCCGGCGAAGATCGCTGGCGCACGCGTCGCCAGCGGCAACATCTCGGGCGTCGCCGCCTTCGAGCTGCTGGCGACTCGCGACGCCAAGCCGGCGGGGATCTCGCTTCTGCAAGGCCTTACCCAGGACGGCCGGGCCAATCACCGCCTGATCAAGAACCCGGCGGGGAACCTGAACGACGACGCGATGAACGTGCTCGACACGTTGAAAGACATTCCCGGTCTGCCGACCTACTCGCCGGATCAGAAGGCCGCCCGTTACATCACCAAGTTCGCCGATCTCGGTGACGACAAGATCGCCTTCGATCACCGCATCCTCAAGGCTGATGGCACCGGCTGCACCTTGCTCGAGGCGGCGACCGGACAGGTCTTCGGCTTCCCGTTCCTGGAGAACGCGAGCCTCACCTTCTGGGTCGACAACTACAACCCAGTCAGCGACACCGGCGACGGCATGCTCGCCAGCACGACGGGAACCTGCGGCCCCAAGCGCAAGTTCTCGACCGGGGTCGACTACTGGTTCGTCAAAGGCGACGAGCAATTGCTCTACACCGACAGCGTGCGCGGCGCGACCTCGTCGATGAAGCTGGCCAAGGTCATCAGCGGCGGCGCCGATCTCGGTCCCGAGACGTTGATTCAAGAGCAGATCGGTCGCACCAGCTTCGGCGTGTTGCCGCAGCAGGAAGCGATCCTGTTCCAGATCGACAGCACCTCGGATACCGCCAACGGCATCTACTACTACAAGATCGGCGCAACGGCGCCGACCGACGGTGGTGCGGCCGAGGCGGGCGCGCCCGCCGACGCGGGTCGCGGCAACTAAGCGAAAAGCTCGCTCAGAGCGCAGCCGGGCGACCACCACGGTCGCTCGGGCGGCGCGCAAACGGAGGGCATCGGGCAACCGGTGACCCTCCGTTTTGCTTTGGGAAACGGCCGAAGCGCCGATGAGATCGTCGTTGCTCCGGAGGCTCTCGTCGTTCGTGCTGTTCGCGGGCTCGCTCGCCGCGACCGTCGTCATCCCGACGCCGGCAGGCTCGGTGCGCCGTGATGACACCCCCGCCGCCGCACCCGGGGTCCCCTCGCCGGAAAGCCCCGCGTCGCTCGAGACGAAGGACGCCGATCCCGCCGCCACGGGAGCGGCGGTGCGCACGGCCTGGCGAC
>JANNNO010000527.1:0-22245 GCA_031398585.1 Myxococcales bacterium
TGACGGCGGCGTTGCCCTACTCCGTATCGGCGTACCTGATGCCGCCGGCTGGGTTGGGAGCCGTGCCGCCGTCGGCCCCCCCGGCCGCGACAGCGCCGCCGGCATCGGGCAGGCCCGCGCCGGCCGCGCCGCCTTGGCCGCCTTGGCCTGACATGCCACCGGTGCTCGGGCCGCCAGTCCCGCCGTTGCTGCCGCCCGAACTGCCGCCGCTGCCGCTAGTGCCTCCGCTCCCAGCTAGCGCGCCGCCGCCTCCGCCGTTGCCTGCGCCCGTGCCTCCCGAGGCCTGACCGCCTCCTCGACCGCCGGTCGCGGCCGCGCCGCCAGCGGCACCCGCGCCGCCTCCCTCCGGAGAGGAGCCGCCGGCACAAGCCGCGATGACAGTCACGAGGAACGCCACGACGTGCCAACTGCGCATTGGCGCCCATCCTAACAGGCGCTCGCCGCCGCGAGGGCGCCCTCGCGGGTCACCCCGACGACGCCGCCGCGTCAACATCCGGGCGCGAATGCGCACGCGAGACCGACTCGAATGCGAAGACCGACTCGAACGCGAAGACCGACTCGAACGACGGATCAGTGACTTCGCACGCGGCCGGGACGAGCCGAGGCGCCTCGACGACGTGCGTGTCGAGCGAGGGCCGCGAGCGCAAGAGCGAGACCGACAGCCTGAGTGACGCTCGCTTGCGACCCAGCATCGCCCTGGCCGTACGCACACCCGGACGCCGATGACATGCGTGGTCCGGGATCGTTGCGGGCTCCCGCGCCGCCCGAACCTTTCGTGCCGGAACCACCGCTTCTTGGTCCCTGACCGCCGGCACCCGCCGCGGAGCCACCGCTGCCTGCTCCGACCCCGGCATTGCCGGCAGCGCCGCTGTTCCCAGCACCGCCGCCACCAGCACCCGTGGTACCGCCCGTCGCGACACCTTGGCCGCTGCCTGCGCCACCACCCGCGCCGACGTTTCCGCCTGCGCCCGATCCCCCTGCCTCGCTGCTGTCCTGAACGGCATCTGCCCTGACGGCATCACCCAACGGGACGACGTCGAACCGCGCGTCGGCGGACGGAGGGGACGCATCCGTCGGAGCCGGCGGCACGGTGCCGGGACCGTGGAAGAACTTCACGTCCTTCCACTTCACCTCGGGACTCGAGCCGCTGCTGTTGTAGATGCCGTACTTGTGGTACCAGCCGTTCGGTCCGGGAGATTTCGACGCCACGGTCCCCCGCAGAGTGCCGTCGATGTAGACCTCAGCACTGCCCGCGTCGGCATCGTGCACGGTGTTCACCCGCACCCACTTGCCGAACACGCCAGTGGCGTTGAGCTTCTGATAGCTATGCTGCCGCAACTCGCCACCATCGTTGGAGTACGCAACGATCATCAAGAACTTGAAGACCTGGTGAATGCTGCCGCCGTTGATGCCAGGCTTGACGCTCACCCAACCTTCGAACTGCCAGCGACCCGAGCGATGATCGTCGAAGATGCGCGCCTCTGACCGCTCGTCGCCGGGCGCGATCGAGAAGGTCTCGATCCCGTTGCTGTTGTCGTACTTCGCACCGGCGCCCCGCAGCTGGACGTTCTTGCCGGGAAAGAACTGCGTCCAGCCGGTGCCGATCTGCGCGCGCGCGACACTGGGCACGCCCAGCAAGATCAAGGCGCAGAGGGTGGGCAGGCGGAACCAGATAGACAGGGGGGTGCTTCGCAAGACTGTGGCCTCCAACGGCGATGACTGCCGCCTCACGATGAGGCAGCCGCCCGACGAGGCGGCCCACGGCCCTTGGTATTGCTCACATCTCGGCGGTCTTGTTCATCTCCGCCGGCACCTGACGCTCGCGTCGAAAGAGAGATCCCGTTCGAGGGCGAAGGCCCTCCCTCGAATGGGGATCGCGGGTCTACTTCTTCTCGGGACAGGCGATGGGCTGATCGCCGAAGGCGAGATCGTCGATCCAGACGTCGACCGCGACGTTGGTGTTGAAGTGACGGTAGCCGACTTTCAGCTGGCTGAAGGTGGGCGCGCGCCAGCGCTCGGTGATGCCCTTGTCGACCACCATGCCGTTCAACATCATCTTGTGCAGGTTCTTGCCGCCCTTGCCGCTGAATTGCCACTGGACGCAGGCCCACGTCCCGGTGGGAAACGGCGTGTTCGAGTCGACCGAGAGATCGCCCGGGTGATAGACGGACATGAAGTTCATGTACATGCCGCCGAGGATGTAGGTCGGGTTGCTGCCGCCGGCTGACGAGCCGATGATCGAGTCCCAGTGGGCGCGGCCTGGCGTCTTATCCATCCACATCATCACGCGGCCGTGCAGATCGTTCTCGGGCAGCAACTTCTCGATGCCGGAAAAGACGAGGTTGTTGCCGGGGAAGTTGGTCCCGCCGCGGGTCTTGATCAGGATCGACTGCTTGCCGCTGAAGAACTTCGTCGTATCGGTGGTCACCGTGCCCCCGGCCGTCTCGACCTTGAACTCCGGGCTGCTCGGCTGCTGCCCCGCCATCTGATCCTCGAAGTCGAAGCACTTCTTGGCGCCCGCGCAGGCATTGGTGCTCACGGGCGGGCCGTCGCTTCCCGAACCACCATCCTCGCCGACGGCATCCACCGGCGACGTTGCGCCACCGGTGCCCGCGGCCCCGCCGGTGTTCCCAGCGCCACCGGTGTTGCCGGCGCCTCCCGTGTTGCCAGCGCCTCCGGTGTTGCCAGCGCCCCCGGTATTCGCGCCTGCCCCGCCGGAGGCGTTGCCGCCATTTCCACCGCTCGCTTGGCCGCCACCGCTACCACCCGAGGAGCCTGGCGCAGGGGCCGTGCCGCCGCTGCCGCCGCTCCCGCTGATCTTGCCTCCTGCCCCGCCGGGGTTGCCCTCCGGGGTCGTGGTCGGGGTGCACGCGCAAAGACCGAGCACGAAAGAAACAGCCGGGAGAAAACGTTGCCGCATGGGCGCAGACGCTAGACCAAACCGCGGCCGAGAGAAAGCGGCTCATGCGTTTCCCTTGGCGCTTTGACGCGGAAAAGCCGCCCAGGTCGTGCGGCCATGTGCTGTCGCGGCGGGCTCCGCCACTCGTCGAGGCGATGGCTCAGCGGCTCGCGAGCTTTCGCGCCATGCGCCGAGAGGCTTCGGCGATGGCGACGTGCGCCTCCCCTTTGACCAACCACGAGATGGCAAAGGCCTCGATGGCGATCACTTCTGGCCAGAAGATGGACTCGTTCATGAGGGCGCAAACCCCGACCCCGATCACAGCGCCGATCATGGCGATCCCGCAGCCGAGACAGATGTCGTCACGGAGGCGTTTGTCAGGCGGGCGCGTGCTTCGATCGGGATGGTCCGACTTGCGAAAGAGCCACAGCGAAAAGAGGATGAAGGAGCCGAACAGCACGATCGCGGCGATGTAGTGGATCGCGCTGGTCGACGGAGTGAACCACGGGGGCGCTGACAGCGGCGTTGGCGGATCGGTTGGGCAGAGCGCGACAACGAGGGCCGCCATCCCGCCGATCCCTCCGACGATGCGATCGGCGGCCACCCGTTTGTATCCCTGGTACGTGATCAGAAAGAGCGACAACGCGAAGAGTACGCCGACGAACACGCCGATGGCGCCGGTGTAGTAGTAGGCGCTGACTGAACCCAGCAGGGTCCAGGGCGGCAGCCCCTGCATGGGTCGCGCGCCCGCGAACACCCACAGCAGCAGCGGCAGGAGCAGTCCCAACCCACCGATGATGCGGCGATGCGCCTGCTGCGAAAGCTGATCGGGCTCTTTGCGAACCTCAACCTTCACCGAAGGAATGCGCGGGATGACGGGGTCGATCACGTTTCACCCATGAGGTTTCACCCATACAACGATCGGCCAGGGCCGTTCTTCCCCGCCCGACGTGCAGTCCCGCCTGTGCGATCCTGTTCGTCGCGACACCTTACGGCGTGATCCGGGTCCACTTGCCGCTGCCATCACCGCGCAGGACCACGCCGCCTTGCAGTTCGCCTCTGAATCGCGAAGTTCCGGCGATCGCCCAGTAGTTCCCTTTGCCGCCGGTCACCGACAAGATCCGACGCTCGTTGCGGGCGAATTCGTCGGAAACGTAAGGGACTTCGATCCAGCTATTGCCATCCCAGCGTTCGGTGCGGCGCTCGCCCGCTATCCAGACGTCGTCCGGAGCGAAGGCCCGTACGCTGTAGGCGTCACCGGCGGTCGGCTCGTGTCGCTGCCAGCTGCCATCCTGGTAGACCATCGCGAATCGACGCACGCGCTCGGGCTCGTGGATGAGCGTGATCACCCAGGGGCGGCGGGCAATCCCCCCAAAAGCCTGAACCTCGAAGTAGCCGTCTCTGCCCAGCGTGAGGAGACAGGTCGCAAGGCCATTGTCCACGACGTACACATTGCAGGCGACGCGATCCCGTGAGTACGCCACTTCGGTCTGCCACCAGACGCGCCTCGATTCATCGACCCAGATCCGTTGGACTTTCGCTGCACTGAAGTCGGTGAGCTCACTCGGGATCGGGATCGCAGTCCATGAGGTGCCGTCCCACCTCATGACGGGACTCGTGGACGAGCTCGAAAGCGCGTAGAGGTCAGACGGCCCGGAGCCGGTGAGCTGTCGCACGTGGACCGAGAGCTGCCCGTCGATCGTCACGGGTTGCCAGTCGCGGCCGTTCCACCGTGCAAGGCTCGCGTCGCCGCCGAACCAGACATCGGCGGCGGAGCTGCCCCAGATTGCCTCGATCCGGGGGCCGTCGAGCCTTTCGGGATTGCCGCTCGGACGGTGCGCAGGAAAGAGGGAACGGACCTTCGTCGAGCAGAGCGTGCGCCCATCCCAGTGGACGATGTACGGGTGATAGAGCAGGTGCGCTGGTCCACCAGCATCGCCGATCGGCACCCTCTCCTCTTCGTGAAGCAGCAGCCACGCGTCGTGAGCATTCGCCGCCCAGACGCCCGACCAAGCCCACAGCGGCGACGGCGATGATGGCGATGGTGGCGGCATCGAGGAGGGCGCAGGCGGCGGCATGAGCTCGACGCCGCCCGCACGTCGACACCACTCGTGGCCGGGGGACTCGCCTGGGGGCGGTGGTGGGACTACCGCTCCCGCGTCGGCATTCTGCGCTCCGATCGGACGCCGCGGCCCCGGCTGAACCGGCATCGGGCGATCGTTGCATCCCGCAAACATCAGCTGAACGCCAAGCAGGGCGTGCAGAGTGAGAGTCTTCAGCGTGAGCAAGCGGCGATTCAGACCGCGCATGAGGGCGACTCTACCGCGGTGCCCGGCCTCGGGGGATTTGCGATGTTGTCAACGCACGATGGGCTCAAGAACACGCGCCGTGTCTCGAGAATGAACGCTTCCTGACACTGCCGTGACGAGTCCCGAGGCACATTGTTCTCATGCTTCAGGCGACGTCACCCACGCAGACCCCCAACCCGGGGCGCATTCGGCTCTGGCCCCCGCAGCCCTTCGTCATCTTTCACCTCGCGGCGCTCACGGCGTTCCTGCTGCCCTTTCACTGGAGCTACCCGCTGCTCGCTGTGGCTTCGTACTACGTCCGAATGTTCTGGGTGACCCTCGGCTACCACCGCTATTTTTCTCACCGGTCGTTCAAGACCAGCCGCGCGTTTCAGTTCGTGCTCGCGTTCCTCGCGATGACCAGCGCACAAAAGGGCGTGCTGTGGTGGGCGGCTCACCACCGCGACCATCACAAGTTCTCCGACGAGCCCGAGGATCTACATTCCCCCATTCAGAGCGGGTTCTGGTGGTCTCACGTCGGGTGGGTCCTTTCGGACCGCGACGACGAGACCAAGTTCGACCGCATCCGCGACTTCGCCAGCTTCCCAGAGCTGCGCTGGCTGGACCGTCACTATCTCGTGCCGCCCGTGGTCTTCTTCCTCGTGCTCGCCGCGGTCGGAGGTTGGCCGTTCATCGTGTGGGGCGGCGTCATCGGCACGATTCTCCTCTGGCACGCGAGCTTCACCATCAACTCGCTGTCGCACATTTTCGGAACGCGCCGCTACGCCACGAGCGACGGCAGTCGGAACAACTGGCTGCTCGCGCTCATCACCTGCGGCGAGGGCTGGCACAACAATCACCACCACTACCAAAGCAGCGCCAACCAGGGCTGGTTCTGGTGGGAGATCGACATCACCTACTACGGCCTCACCGTCTTGCGGTGGCTGGGACTCGTGTGGGACGTGCGCACGCCGCCCGCTCATGTGCGCGACCCGCTCGGCCAGCCACAGGCGCAGCAGCCGACCGCTTAACCGCGCCGAGGCCGAAGGTTTAGGGCTGCCACCAGTTGCCGGTGACCATCAGCATGCCCATCACGTTGGCCGAGTCGGCAACTTCGCTGGTCGTGGGGGCGGTCGACATGAGCTTCCAGATGGCGTCGAGCCAGGCCTGGTTGCCGGCGTCGAAGGCGGCGACAGCGCCGAAGGGGGCCACGAAGGCCATGGTTCCCTTGGTGCCGATGTTCTCGCCGTTGAGCCGGTAGCCGTCGACGATCTTGCTGGGATCCCCAGCGGTCTTGGTCTTGATCCAGTCGTTGATCTTGGTCAGCGCTGCCTTGGAGCGCATGTCGCCGCTGCCAATGTAATCGGCCGCCATCCAGAGCGGCAGCGGACCGGTGTCGCCGAAGTGGTCGCGGGAATTGATGTCGCGCCCGTTGAGGACTGCGTTGTTGGGGAGGGTGCGCGAGCCGATGAGGTAGCGAGGAAAGAGCCCCGTCATCGGGCTGTATTTGGTCTGCACGTCCGCCATCAACGTCTGAAGCGCGTCCACGACCTGCATCCAGTACGCGTCGCCGCTTGTTTTCCCGAACGCGCGGAACATGCCGAGCATGAAGTTGTTGGGCTTGCAGACCGTCGTCCACATCCCTTCGAAGGGCAGCGTCGACCAGTCGCCGATGAGCGGCGTCTTCAACGTGCTCATGTCGAACTCTTTGATCGCGGCGGCCGTCTTCTTCAGCTCGTCGAGGTAGTTCACCTTGCCGGCAGAACCCCATTGCTTGTCGGCTACCGCAAGCGCGTAGGCGAAGATCATGTCGCCGGTGACCTCCGAGTGATCGTCGAAGACCTTGGCGCAGTTGTTGCCGATGGCGTAGGCCAGCAGATACTGGTTGTTGGCGCGCGGGCCGATGCCGTGTTTGGGAGGCACGTAGCTGCCCAGAATGCTGGGAAACTTCCGCGCCACAGCGAACAGGCCGTCGAAGATCATCTGCGCATCGGGATCGTGGCCCGCCATCATCGCCGTGATGACCATGCCGTTGCCGTGCGCGGTCGAGTTGGTCAACGTGTTGGGCCGGGTCGGCTCGACCGAGGTCGGGTTCTTGACGACGTAACCTCCGCAGAGGGGGACGACGTAGGCCGCTTTCCACTTGTCGTAAGCCGCCTTCACCGCGGCATCGAGCGCGGCCTGATCGCCTGTCGGCTTGATGCTCCCGGCCGGGTATTGCTGCGGGCGCGCGCCGAACTTGTAGCCCATGGCCGCACTGGTATCGCCACCGGTACCGCCGGTTGCGCTGCCGCCGTTACCGCTGCTGCCACCCGTGGCGCCGCCGCCCGCACCTCCGGTTGCGCCCACGGCGACGCCACCCGCGCCCCCGCTGGCCCCCGCGACGCTGCCGCCTGTCCCGCCACTTCCGCTACCGGCACCGCCGGTTGCACTACCGCCGCTACCGCTGCTGCCACCCGTGACGGGGCCGCCGCCGCTACCGCCGGGGGCTTCCTTGCCACCGGTACCTCCGACCTCGTTCGGCTTGGGCCCACTCGGAAGTGTGCTGGAACAGGCGGCGATGACAAAAACCAGGACCGGGGACAACTTCCTGAACATCGAGGCAACGTTCCCACTCCTTGGAAACGAGTGCAATTGGCGAAGTCGGCAATCGCCTGACGCGGGTCATCGATGGGCGGGGACGGGGTAAGCTCGACCGATGTCGGATCGTCGTTACGCACCTGCCACGCTTCGCAACCGGGGACCCATTCTCGAGGTCTTGCGTCGCGTGCTGCCGAAGGCGGGTCTCTTGCTGGAAGTGGCAAGCGGCACGGGCGAGCATGTCGTCCATTTCGCGGCGGCATTGCCGGAATGGACCTTCCAGCCGAGCGACCTCGATCCGGATGCGCTGACGTCGATTGCTGCGTGGGTCCATGCAAGCGAGCTCGCCAACGTACGCATGCCGCTCCGGCTCGATGTCACGAGCAAGACCTGGCCGCTTGCCGGTGAAAGCGTGCAGGCGGTCTTCAGCGCGAACATGGTTCACATCGCACCCGAGGAAGCGGCTCGGGGGCTGACGGCGGGTGCGGGCCGGCTTCTCGAGTCGGGTGGCGTGCTCGTTGTCTATGGCCCGTTTCGCATCGCCGGAGTACACACGGCGCCCAGCAACCAAGCCTTCGATCTCGATCTACGGGCGCGAGATCCGCGCTGGGGAGTCAGGGACGTCGAGTGGCTACAAGAGCTGGCGGCGTCCAACGGTCTTGCATTCGAAGAGCGGGTGGCCATGCCGGCCAACAATCAGATCGTTGTCTTCAGCAAGACTTGAAAAACGGAGACGGCCGAGGCGCGACGCGAGCGCGACACCCCGGCCGTCGAACCGACACGGCGAGTGACTACTGAACCGTGAAGGTCTTGCTGTCGGCGGGTTTGCCGTTGAGGCTGATCTCGACCTTGTAGTTGCCCGCGGGCCAGCCGTCGGGCTTCTGGATGCTGAACTCGGTGATCTCCTTGCCAGCCGGCGCGATCGAACGCTTGGTCTCGTTAACGACCTGGCCGTCCTGGAAGGTCCACTTGGCTGCGATCTCGGTGGCGGTGGCCGTGCCCTCGGTGGCGACCGACGCAAAGATCGTGTCCTTGGTGGAGAACGCGGTCTTGGGCTGCGCGATGCGCTTGTCGGCGCCGAGCGCGCTTCCTAGCTGAACCTCGGTCACCTTCAGTTCGGCGGCCGCGGGCACGCGCGCCGGATCGACCGGCGGCGCCGCGGGAGGCGCTTCCTTCTTGCATCCGGCTGCGCTGGTCAGCGCAACACCAAGCACCAAAGCCACCCAGCTGGATCGAACGTTCATGCCTCACCTGCCTTGTCGGTCTTGTCTTCGGGAATGATCAACTTCCAACCGGGCTGGATCTTGTCGGGGTCCTTGATCACATCCCGATTGGCTTCATGAATGCGCCGCCACTCCGAGGTGCTCCCGAAAAACTGCTTCGAGATCTTGGAGAGCGAATCGCCTTTCTGGACCACGTAGAAACGGGGCTCGGGCGGGCCGACTGCGGCGCTTGGCGCCGGTTCTGCGGTCGACGAGCTACCGCCGACTACGTTGGAGAAATCGGGCTTCTTGTCGGTCATGGTTATTCCCCTCCTTGGGTGCGCACACTATGCGTCCTACATGGCCGCTGCGCGCGCGCCGACGATCTCCCCGGATGCTCGAGACGACAAGCCACTTTCTCTCCACGCCCTGCCCTCGCAGGGCATCTCATGGAGATCACAAGGATATGTTGGCTGGCGCTGCGAAGGGAGTGGGCACAATCATTCGCGATCCGAATGCCGAAGAGCGTTCCTCCGATTCGGGCACGTGCCGCGACGCCCCTCAAAAATGCGGTTTCCGCCTCTGACTGCGCGAGTGCGAGCAAAAGCGTTAGTTTGGCGCACCCGCCGTGACGGCGAGACCACGGTGACTAGATGACTACAAGAGGCTGGGGCGTCGTGGTGGCATGTGTCACCGCGGTCGCGTGCGCGGAAACTGGTGAGGGCGTACACCGGGGAGGCGTAAAGACCGGGGGGGACGCTGCCGCCGTCGACGCCACGCTCGACTGCGTGCGCACGGGATCGCGGACGGTGCGCTCGCTCTCCGCCGGCGAGGGCTATTCGGTGGCGGTGCTCGACAATGGCGACACGCGATTGTGGGGCCTGCAACTGGGGCGCTCCCGTCCACCGCTCAGCCCACCGACCAGCGTCGACACCGGCTGCGAAAGGGCCGTGGAGGTTGCCGGCGGTAAATTCCACGCGTGCGTTCGGCTCGCTGACGGACGGGTTCGTTGCTGGGGCCGCAACGACGTGGGACAGCTCGGCATCGCCGGCGACGCCGCGCAACCTGCGGCCACGACGTCCGCCGATCTCGGGACGGGGCGCACGGCCGTGGCACTCGTCGCCGGGTACCGACAGACCTGTGCCCACCTCGATGACGGCCAGCTGCGATGTTTCGGCAACGGAGGGCTCGAGGGTGAAAGCGGCAATCACCTGGTCCTGCTCGGCGCGGGACGCAGGGTGGTCACGATCGGCGCCGGCGAGACTCACACCTGCGCCGTGCTCGATGATGGCGGTCTGCGCTGCTGGGGAACGAACGACGAAGGCGAGCTCGGCGTCGGCGACAGGACGCCGCGATCACGACCCGACGACGCGGTCGACTTCGGGCCGGGGCGGACGGCCCACGAGATCGCTGCCGGCAGTCAGTTCACCTGCGCCCGCCTCGACGACGGAGAGGTTGCGTGCTGGGGCATGAACGGGGACGGCCAGCTCGGACTCGGCGATACGCTCTCTCGCTCCGGTCCGACGACCGCGGTCGCTCTCGGCAGCGGCCGCAAGGCGGTTGAGATCGCCGCTGGCTTCGCCTTCGCGTGCGCCCGACTCGACGACGGCACCGTCAAATGCTGGGGGCAGAACGGCAGCGGACAGCTCGGCATCGGCGATGGCGAGGGGCGCACACAACCGACCAAGGCCGTCGATCTCGGCACCGGACAGAAGGCCGTCGAGATCGCGGCGGGCCTCACGCACGCATGCGCGCGCCTCGCGAGCGGCATCGTGAAGTGCTGGGGCGACAACGACAAACGCGCGCTCGGCATACCGGATCCTCTCAACCACGGCGACGATCCCGACGAGCTCGGCGACAACTTGCCCGCCGTGCCGCTGGGCGACTGAACGGCCGGGCGCCCGAGGAAGCCGGCCGGCGCCCCGTCAGCGAGCCAGTGGCTGGTGATACGTGATGTCGATCCGTGACGGCGGGCCTGTCCGGCCGGCTTGATTCACGGCGCGGATGACGAGGGCGTTGGGGCCTGCGGTGAGGGTCCAGGGGAAGGCGTCGGAGCGGTGTTGGGAGGTCCGACCGTTCTGAGTGATCAGGTAGTGGTCGAAGCCAGGGGCGGAGTGCGTGAGGGTGGCGGTGACGATGTTGCTGACCGCGCCCGGCTTGCCGTTGGCGGCGATGTCGATGTGAACCAGGTTGAGCGGCGGATAGATCTGTGCCCGTTCGTGGACTTGCGCGTGGCCCTGCAGGGGAGAGCCCTGGAAGAGTAGTTCGTGGCGCTCACCGGGGCGGATGAGATCGACGTCGCGATTGCGCTTTTCACGAGTGAAGACGTTGTTGTTCAGATTGTGACTGAGGTGGTGAAAGTAGACGATCCATTCTCGCCGCTGGGCCTCGGCATTCCAGGGGGTGATCCACGGGGATCCGTGATTCACCATGCGCAGGCGGGCGCCCTTGCCTTCGAGGAACCGCTCGCGCACTTCGCTGGCGTCGAGCGCTTGCTCCCCATCCCACCAGGTGGCGTTGTTCTGACCGTCGAACAGGATCCATTTGCCGAGCTCGTTGTTCCAGACCTCGGAGACGACGTGACCCTTGCCGACCCCGTAAGAGACCCCGTCCCTGCGCAGGCCGATTCGGCGGGCGGGAAATCCCATCGCCTGCAGAACTTGCGCGACCGTGATGCTGTACTCGACGCACCGAAAGTGTTTGCCGGTTGAAGCTTCTTTCAAGATGGTCAGAGCGTCGCCATTCGAAGCCTCGTTCCAGCCGTCGTGCCGCCATCGACCGTGCACCCAGGTCATCAGCGCAATCTGCTTGTCGAGCTCGGTCTTCTTGTCGGCGATGACATCGTCCAACCGATACTCCTCGCGAAGCTGCTTGAGCTTCGTCTGGTTGGGCTCGTCGAATCGGTGCAGCGACGCCCAACCTAGATCGGGGTTGTCCCAGCGGGTGACCTCGAAGATCCGCATAGGAACGGCGAGCGCCTTCATCTTGCCCAGTAGCTGTTTGAACTCGGGTCGTCCGCGCAGAGAGACGAGATCCTTGTCGGTCGAGGCGTGCTGCCATTCCACGTAACCATCGCGAACCGCGCCCGCCAGCGCCTGCATGGCTTGGAGGGGACGGTTTCGCAGGGCCTCGTAACAAGCAAGGTCGTAGCCGAAGAAGGAGCGCGAGGGGGCGTCGGGCGCGATGCCCACGAGCTCGCGGCCCAGGCGTGCCGCGGTCTCGTAGTCCTTGGCCTTCACGGCCGCCTTGACTCGATTCCGAAGCGACTCGAATTCGGAGGGTGCCGGCGGGGACGATGGTGACGGCGCCTGAGCGCTGGCCGGCGACGATGCGAACAGGTTCCAGATGATCGGAAGGGCCAAGCAGAGCACGGCGCGACGCATGAGCTCCCTTCTACACCTACGCGAGCGCTCGCGTGGAGAACCGTCAGAACGTGAGACAGTGCTTTCATGCCAGCGGCGAAAGCGCCCACCCGTAGGCCCAAAGGATTGCCGAAAGCGAGCTCGGACGGACCACCCGGGGGATCCATCGCCGAGCAGGTGCGCTGGGTGCTCGGCTGGCTCGAGGCTCACAGCTCGAAAGCGATCCGGGACGGCATGGCCCGCTACGCGATCCCTTCGCACAACGCGATCGGGGTCGCGATGAAGGATCTGAAAGCCCTCGGAAAGCAGATCGGGCATCGGCACGAGCTGGCCTTGGCGCTCTGGAAAACGGGCGGATACGAAGCGCGCATGTTGACCTCATTCATTGCTGATCCCGCCCGCATCACATCCGCACAGATGGACCGTTGGTGCGCCGACTTCGACAGCTGGGCCCTCTGCGACGGGCACAGTTTCAACCTCTTCGATCGCACGCCTCATGCCTGGGCGAAGGTCGAGGCGTGGAGCCGTAAGCGGGGCGAGTTCGAAAAGCGCACGGCGTTTGCTCTGCTCTGGAGCCTGGCCCTGCATGACAAGGACGCCGGCGACGAACGCTTCCTTCATGGACTGACGTTGATCGAGCGCGCGGCCGACGACGATCGCAATTTCGTGAAGAAGGCTATCGATATGGCGCTGCGGGCCGTTGCAAGGCGCAGCCCGAAGGTGCAGGCAGCGGCCATCGCCGTCGCCACACGACTTACCGCCGCGTCTCCCGCTTCGGCGCGTTGGATCGGAAGCCATGCCCTGCGTGAGATGCAGCGACGGGGCCCACCCAAAGCGCGCCCGAAGGGTTGATCCGGGCTGACAGTTCGTCCGTTAAATCCAAATCAAGGCGCGTGCGTTTACACTGCCACGATGCCTCGACCCTTACTCGTTCTCGTCCTGTGGTTGCCCCTGCTCTGCGGACTGGGCGCCCGGAATGCGCAAGGGGCTCCGGCGCGCAACCAGGCTCGGGAGCCCTCCATGGAATGGAAAGCGATTCAGCAGGACATCGACGAGCAGAAGCTGGAGGCGGCCTCGCAGAAGCTGGACGCCCTGCGCATTCGCGCACAGAAGGAGGGACGGCAGGACGAATGGGCGCGAGCGCTGGCCAAGCAGACGCAGCTGCGCATGGCACTTCACGGCTACGAGACGGCGGTGCGTTTTCTGCGCGAACAGCCGTGGCCGAGCAGCCCCCTGCCCCATGCAGCACTCGAGCTTTACTACGGACGGGCGCTGGTCAATTACGTGCAGCAGTACAGCTGGGAGATCCGGCAGCGCGAGCAGATTTCCAGCAAAGGCGTCGTTGACCTCAAGGCGTGGACACGCGAGCAGATCGTCGCGGAGGCAGTCAGAGCTTACGATCGCGTCTGGCAACAGCGGGTATCCCTCGGGAGCAACCAGGTCAAGGATCTCGGCGAGTTCCTGACCGCCAACAATTACCCGCAGCAGATCCGCGGTAGCTTGCGTGCGGCGATCTCCTATCTCTACGTCGAGCTCCTGGCCGACTCGGGCTTGTGGCGGCCCGAGGAGGCCAACGAACAGTTTCGCCTCGACTTCGATGCCTTGTTGAAGGGACGGACGCCGCCATCACCGGCTGCAGGGCTAGATGCAGCCGCGCACCCGCTGGTCAGAATCGGCGCCGTCCTCGACGATCTCGAGGCGTGGGAGACGCAACAGAAGCGTCAGGAGGCGGCGTTGGAAGCGCGGCTCGAACGGATTCGGCGCCTGCAGGCTGCGTTCGCTCAGGTCGAAAAGAAGCGAGCGCTACGAGATCATTTGGCGGCCCTGCTGCCTCGTTACCGATCTCACGCTTGGTGGGCAATGGGCCAAGCGCTGCTGGCCGAGATGTCGCGCCCCGAGGACGAGGTACGCGCGCACGCGTTGGCCAAGGAGGGTGCCGCGGCCTATCCCAACACGCACGGTGGTCAGGTCTGCCTGAGCCTACAAAAGGCGATCGAGGCACCGAGCTACTCGATGGAGGCGATGGCTGTCGACGGGCCCGGCAAGCGGTCGATTCTCATCAGCCACAGCAACCTCGACAAGGTCCACTTCCGCGCCTGGTCGCTGGATCTCGATCAGAGATTGAAGGCAGCGAAGGACTATCACCTGTTCCATGGGTCGGACGAGGTCCGCAAGCTCATCGCGGGGACGCGCCCTACAGCGAACTGGTCGGTCTCCCTGCCCGCCACCCCCGACTTCAGGACCCACCGGACCTACGTCACGCCGCCCAAGGAGCTCGCCAAGCGAGGTTGGTACGTCATCGTTGCTTCGGCTCGCAGTGACTTTTCCGACGGACGTAACCACGCCACCGCGGTCAACTTCATCGTGAGCGACCTTGTCGCCGTCACACGTACGACGGAATCAGGTGGCGTCGAGGTGCGCGTGTTGGCAGGCAGCAGCGGCAAACCCGTGCCCGGTGCGCAGGTCGAGCTCTGGCGCTACGACTGGCAGAAGGGCCACAAGGCAGCGGAGTCTCGCAACGCCGACGCTGACGGGCTTGCGAAGTTCGCGGCTCGCCAAGGGGACGCGCATTTCGTCGTGGCACGACACAAGACCGATGTGGCGGTGCAGAGTGATCACCTCTATCTCTCGCGGCCCGGCAAGCCCGGTGAGATCTCGGCTGCGCTGGTCTACACCGATCGCAGCATCTATCGGCCGAACCAGAAACTGCAGTGGAAGGTCGTCGCCTACCGAGGACGACAGGAGACCGGCACGTACAAGGTGGCGGCGCAGGCCGAAATGACCGTGAGCTTGCGCGACGCCAATGGCCAGGAGGTCCACAAGCGCACCGTCACCACCAACGCCTATGGCTCGGCGGCCGGCGAATTCGTGCTGCCCGCGGGGCGACTGCTCGGCCTCTGGACGCTGCAGACCTCGTGGCAGGGCGCTGCCAACGTCAGGGTCGAGGAGTACAAGCGGCCGACCTTCGAGGTGAACTTCAAGGGCGATCAAGCGCCGATGCGGCTCAATCGCGCCGCTGTCATCAAGGGTGAAGCACGCTACCACTTCGGTCTCCCGGTGACGGCGGGCACCGTGCGCTGGCGTGTGACACGCGCGCCAGTCTTCCCGCCCTGGTGGGGTTGGTTCGGTCGCGTCGGCGGCGACGATCCGCAACAGATCGCGGCCGGAACTTCGGCGCTCGCCGGCGATGGCAGCTTCGAGGTCAAGTTCACCCCGGCGGCCGATGAGAACGAAGGCAAGGAGATCACCTATCGCTACCAGGTGAGCGCCGATCTCACCGACGAAGGCGGCGAGACGCGATCGGCGCAGAGGCTGGTGCGGCTGGGGTTCGTCGCTGTGGAAGCGGCGCTTTCGACGGAAACCAAGTTCTTGCGCGCGACGGACGCCGCCGTGGTGTCGATCCGCCGCAACGATCTCGACGGGCAGCCACGCGCCGGCAAGGGCACCTTCAAGTTGCTGGCCCTGGTGCAGCCGGAGCCGCGCATGCCAGCGGACGAGCCGGTGATGACGCCGCCGGGGGCATCTCAGTCACAAGTGACGACGCCCGGGGATCGCTTGCGTCCGCGCTGGGCGTCGCCCCCTTCCGCCGAAGCCATCATCAGCCGCTTTGCCGACGGGCAGGCCCAAGCCAGCGGGGCCACGACCCATGGAGCGGACGGCAAGGCAGAGGTGAAACTGCCGCGCTTGGCACCGGGTGCCTATCGACTCCGCTACGAGACGCAGGATGATTTTGGCGCGCGCTACGAGACCTTCCAAGACCTGGTCGTCGTCGGGGACAAGACGCCACTGGCGGTCCCCGCCGCCCTCATGGTGGAGCGTTCGAGCGTCAGCGTGGGCGGGACGGCCCGCATCTTCGCCCACAGTGGCTTTGCCGATCAGCCGCTCGTCTTCGAGCGCTTTCGTGCCGGCAAAGTGGTGGAACGGCGCTGGCTGGGTGAAGGGCGCGCGGCGCTGATCGAGTTCAAAGTCGAGGAAGCCGATCGAGGGGGCTTCGCGGTGGCACTGACCGCCGTGCGCGATCACCAGTTCGTCCACTGGACGGAATCGGTGACGGTGCCCTGGGACGACAAAGAGCTCGACGTCGGGTTCGCCACCTTCCGCGACAAGCTGCGCCCCGGGCAGAAGGAGGTGTGGCGCGTGACAGTCAAGGGCGCGAAGGGGGCCAAGCTCGACGAGCGAACGGCTGAGGTGCTGGCGTACATGTACGATCGCAGTCTGGATCTGTTCGCGCCGCACGCACCGCCGTCGACCGGCGCGCTCTATCCGTTTCGTGGGGGAATCGCTCCGGCTCGTGCCAATTTGGGGGAGGCGCCGAACGTCTGGCTCGTTTCGCAGCCCCTCACTGAAATCCCTGCACCGCCGGCTCTTCACGGCGACACACTGATTGAAATCAGCGGTCAAGGCATCGGCGGCATGGGTCGCGGCCGCATGCGACTTCACGGGGGGCCTCCGCCGCCAGCGATGCCGATGTCGATGCCGGCGCCTGCCGCGAGGGCGCAGCGGGCAGAGCGGAACATCCAGGAGTCGTTCGATAGCGCAGAAGAGAGTGGCGTGGAGGGCGGAAGGGCGGGAGGCGTGGTCGGAGGAACCGCTCTGATGGCAAAGGCTGCCAATGGCGCCTCCGCACAGAGCGCCCCGCCGCCAGCGTCCCCCATGCGCAGCAACTTCTCGGAGACCGCGTTCTTCCGCCCGCAGCTCTTGCTTGGCAAGGACGACAGCGCCGTCATCGAGTTCACGGTCCCGGACTCCGTGACCTCGTGGAACGTCTGGGTGCATGCCATCACCAAGGATCTGCGCGGCGGTTCGAAGAAGGTCGAGGCCCGCACGGTCAAGGATCTGATGGTGCGTCCCTATCTGCCGCGCTTTTTCCGCGAGGGAGATCAGGCGGCGGTCAAGGTGCTGGTCAACGCCGCGGGCGACAGCGATCTACGCGGCCAGGTGGCGATCGACATCATCGATCCCGAGACGCAGCAATCGAAGCTCGGCCTCTTCGGTATCAAGGACAAGACCTTGGCGTTCGAAGTCGCCAAGGGCAAGGGGACGAACCTGACCTTCCCGATGACGGCGCCTCGCTCGGTGGGACAGTACGCGTTCAAGGTGGTGGCGACGGCAGGGAATCTCTCTGACGGCGAGCTGCGGCCGGTCCCGGTGCTGCCGAGCCGGATGCACCTCATGCAGTCACGGTTCGTCACGTTGCGGGACGCGGACAAGCGCGTGATGAAGTTCGATGATCTCGCCAAGGACGACGACGCCACTCGGGTCAACGAGCAGATGGTGGTCTCTGTGGACGCGCAGCTCTTTTACACGGTGCTCAAGGCGCTGCCGTACCTGGTCCACTTCCCATACGAATGCAGCGAGCAGACGCTCAACCGTTTCGTCTCGACCGGGATCGTCTCGTCGCTTTATCGCCAGTATCCGGCGATCGCCAAGATGATAGCGAAGATGGTCGGGGAGCTTGGCAAGCGCCAAACGCAGCTGGCTCCGTTTGCGGCACCCGACCCCAACCGCAAGCTAGCGCTGGAAGAGACCCCTTTCCTGGTCGAATCCAAGGGCGGCGGCACCGACAAGGACGAGCTCATCGACGTGCTGGATCCGCGCATCGCGCGCGCCACGCGGGACACGGCCCTCGCCAAGCTTCGCCAGGCTCAGACTGCCAATGGCGCATTTCCCTGGTTCCCCGGCGGACCGCCGTCGCCGTACATGACCCTCTACATGATGAACGGGTTTGCACGAGCCGCCGAATTTGGCGTCGAGGTGCCCAAGGACGTCGTGCAACGCGGGTGGAGCTACCTTGCTGGCTACCTACGCGAGGCGAAGGCGGCCTGGCGGAAACGCGATTGCTGCTGGGAATTCGCCACGTTCCTCAACTATGTGGCGTCCTCTTATCCCGACCCCTCGTGGGTCAACGACGCGATCAGCGCAGCCGAACGCAACGAGTTGCTCGACTTCAGCTTTCGCCACTGGAAGGAGCACGCCCCGCTTCTCAAGGGCTACCTGGCGTTGACGCTGGCACGCGCGGGACGTGCCAAGGAGGCGAAGCTCGTGTTTGCCAGCGTGATGGACGCGGCCAAGAGCAAACCAGATCAAGGGACATTCTGGGCAGCCGAAGATCGATCGTGGCTCTGGTACGCGGACACCATCGACACGCATGCCTTCGCGCTGCGCGTGCTCACGGAGCTCGACCCAAAGAACGCCAAGAGGGACGGTCTGGTGCTCTGGCTGTTGCTGAACAAGAAGCTGAATCATTGGAAGTCGACGCGAGCGACGGCGGAGGTGCTCTATTCGCTGGCGCACTATTTGAAGGCCGAGGGATCGCTGGGCGTGCGCGAGGAGGCGAAGGTCGCCGTCGGCGCCACGACAAAGACTTTCGAATTTCTTCCCGAGGCGTACACCGGCACGGCGCGCCTGGTAGTCCCGGCGGAGGAGGTGAATCGGTCCACGTCGACGGTCACGGTCGAAAAGCAGACCAAGGGATTTCTCTTTGCGAGCGCGACCTGGCATTTCTCAACCGACAAGCTGCCGGTCGATGAACGCGGCGACTTCTTCTCGGTTTCGCGAAAGTATTTCAAGCGGTTCAACGACGGCAAGAAGTGGGTTCTGCAACCGCTGCAAGAAGGCGCGACCATCGCGCCCGGGGACGAGGTGGAGGTTCAGCTCTCGCTGCGCACCAAGCACGCCGCGGAGTACGTCCACCTGCGCGACCCACGCGCAGCCGGCCTCGAGCCCGAAGCGCAGGTGTCGAAGTGGAAGTCTGACCTCGGGATCGCCTGGTACGAAGAGGTGCGCGACTCCGGCACCAACTTCTTCTTCGAACAGCTACCCGCTGGCGAGTACACCTTCAAATACCGCGTACGCGCCAACATGGGCGGCACCTTCCGCATCGGCCCCGCAACTGTGCAATCGATGTACGCCCCCGAGTTCTCGGCGTATTCGGCCGGCCACATCGTAAAGGTCAACTGAAGCGGCTGCTTCTCTTCCCGACGACGCGACCGGCGCGACCATGCGCTACTTCTTGTAGAGGTGGATGTTCTTGTAGTGGCTGAAGCAGCCGTTTTGGGACGTCTTGCAGAAGTAAACGCCGTTCTTGTAATAGAAGTTGCCGTCGCCGCGCGGCCCCTTGTAGGTCGATTTGAGGCAGTTGTTGATGTAGATCTTCACTTCTAACGTCGCGGCGTTGAACGATGCCTTGAAGTTGAACCACTTGTCGACCAGGCCTCCAGGCACCGTACTGCCCTGAACGACGGTCAAGCTGCCGTTGTTCACCATGTTGCCGTTGCCCTGGATACGCAGGCCGATGGGGCCGCCACCATCCGCGGTCGTGTGAATCTGCATGATGGCCGAGCCGACCGCGTTTCGTTCGATCAGCATGTCGGCGCTGTACAGCCGCTCGCCGGTCTGGAAGTTCTTGCCGGTCGCCACGTCGGCGAGGTGCCCGTAGCGTGCTTCGGTGCGCGGGTTGCGTCCATTGGCGGTCGGACTGTGGGGAGCGTCGTTCGGGAAGACCCAGAAGTTGTAAATCCCGTCCTTGATGCTGAAGCGAGTATTGATCGGGCGATTGTGTGGCCGCTGCACGACGAAGGCATCCTTGTATTCGGTCCACCCGACCGTCGGATCCTCGGGGCAGTTCATCTGCACGATGGGACCCACCTCGGGACCGTAATGAATCGGGATGGCTCCCTCGTAGCTAGGCTGTGGGCCGGCATCGCTCCCCATGGGGGTAGCACCCGCGTCCTCCACGACGACGGCAACATCGGTGGGGAGGGTGCCCGGGTTCGCGTCGGGCGCGTTGCCCGTGCTACCGCCCATCGGCGTGCCAGCGGTGCCGCCCGTGGCAGCGCCCACACTGCCGCCGGTGCTGCTCCCGCCAGCGCCTCCGGAAGCGGCCGGTGTGCCACCCGCGCCCCCCGCGCTTTGCCCGCCACCATCGATCCCACCGCCGCCGCCGCCACTGCCCGCACGTGATCCACCTGTGGCGTGGCTGCTTGGCTTGCCGCCGGTTGCCGCCGAGCCTTCGCCCGGCGCAGGATCGCTGGAGCACGCAAAGGCGACGCCGAACACGAGCAGGATCTCAACCGGACGGGCCGCGGAACGATGGGTGAGACGCATGGGAACAACTCCTCCCGCGCTGCTGCGCGACGCGCGCATGCTAACAGACAGGAAGACGAAGTCAGCGCCCTGGCCGCACCCACCGGCCGGGCGCATCCGTTCATCTGTCAAGCGGCAGTGAACGTTCTCCTTCGAAGGGAGGGGGAGTTGCCTCGGGAAGCACGTGATGCGGAGCGCGCGGCCACTCGGCACGCGGCCATCCGTGCCGGCGCGCGCTACGGATGAAGGCGATGCGCCGGTACGACGACGCGTCCCCGGCATGGCCACGACCAGGCGAGGCTGACGACGGCACCGCCCTTGTCGTCCCGCATATCGATCCCGATGTCGTAGAGCTTGCCCGCTTGCACGTTCACCGTGGCGGCTATCTCCTGCGGTCCGAACTCCTCGGACCAGCTCTCGATCAAGGTGGAACCGTTGAATCGCAAACGGCCAACGTCGTCCGTCTGCAGATAGAAGGTCAGCGGACCATCGATGGGCGCTTCGACTTTGCCGGAGAAGCGGGCGGAGAAGTCGAGCGGGACGCCCTGGGCCGGTGAATTGTCACCCCACTGGAAATTCACGGTGCTTGGCCCTCCCGTGCCCACCCGCCGGGTCATCTCGCGGTCGGAGAAGTATTCGGCCCGAAGACCGCTGCCGCTGCCAGAAGGGATTTCAATCAGACACGAGGGTGCGACCGGCGGGCCTGCATGCAGCTGACTTCGAGGGATCGCCTGGCGTGACCGGCAGAGGCTCTGCCAGGCGAGCTTGGCGGTGGCGGCCCCTCCCTGTTCGAAAAGCTCCACCAGCACGTCGTACTTTCTGCCCGCTTCGAGATGGACGAGGGCTTTGTCCTCGCTCTCCGAAAGGCGTACCCCCCAGCGGTAAAGGATCACGCGACCGTCGAGAAAGATCCTCATCCCGTCGTCGTAGTTGGCGAACAAAGTGTGAGGCCCCGAGAACATCGCCTGCAGCTGTCCTGACCACCGCACCGACCAGTTGTCGTCGTCGAAGTCTGTGCTGGGTGGCGCGGCTGTCCCGAAGCTCCAGTCGATGTTCTCGACGCGAGAAACACGCCTACCGGTCAGATCGGAATTCTCGAAGTAGTCGGCGTTGAGCCCCGCGCCGTTGCCAATCACCGGCATGTTGCAGAGGACGGGCGCATCCCCGGCAACGACATCGGGAGGGCGGAGATCGGCGACGGCCACGTCCCCGCCGGCAGCAGGCCCATCGACATCGACATTGACATCGACGCCTAGGGGAACGTCCACGGGGAGGAGGTCGGCCTGCATGGGCAGGTCATGTTGCGGGAGACTCTCCGGCGCAACGTCGGCGGCGACGCCGGTGTCGACTGAGGCAACCACCGCGTCCGCAACGTCCAGGGGACCGGCATCGAACGACGTTGACGAGTTCGCGTCGACGCCGAGAAACGCCGGGTTTTGGGCTCTACAACCGGCGATAAACCCCGCCAGCGTCCCGAGAACCGCCCAGCAAACCAACCGCGTGGTCATGATGCCGGGCATGAAACTTACCGACCACAGACACATCGCAGGGATCTGACTGCGACTTGAGTCCGGGTGGCACGCCGCGGCCGGGGCCGGGGGCAGCGTCCCCGAGATGGCCTCCGATCGAGGTCCGGGGGGGCCGCCTGCGTAGGCGCCGGCCGCTCGTCTCGCTCAGGGCTTCTGATAGAGGTGAATGTTCTTTACCTTCGCGCGACAGGTCCCGGCGTCGCAGTGATAGACGCCGACCTTGAAGTAGTTGTTGCCGTCCCCGCGGACGCCGCTGCCCTGCGTGTGCACGAGGCAGTTGTTCACCCAGTATTGCGATCC
>JANNNO010000539.1:0-13169 GCA_031398585.1 Myxococcales bacterium
TCCGCACCGGCAAGGACTTCTGGATCGCGAGAGACGGCCTCGGCGGTGCGGGTCGCGACTTTGCCGGCAACATCGACGACGTCAGGATCTATACGAGAGCGCTGGCCACCGACGAAGTCGCGAGCCTCGCCAAGGGCGGCCCGTAGCGATCGGCGCGGAAGAACGAAAAGGCGCGGAGTGGCCGAAGCCTCCCCGCGCCCTCGTCAGTGCGATTGAATCAATCGGCGATCACTGCGCGACGAAGCAGTAAAAGCCGCCGTAGCCGCCCGAGCAGCCGACGCAGGAGCCGCCACCGCTGCCGCCTAGCGTGCGGTCGAGGCCGGGCGTGCAGCCCGGAACGCGGTGGTCGGAGATCCAGTGCCGTCCGCTGTTGGCCGAACGGGGCCAGGAGTGACCGATCAGCGGACCTGCCCCCGTGGTGCTCGTCCAGTCGGCGCAAGTCGAACCCGACAGCATGCCCTGCGCGCTCGAGCCGGTCAGCGTGTCGTGGTTGTCGACCTTCGTCGTCTGGAGGCCGTTGGCGCCGACGAAGTTGTTGGGCTCGCCGCGTTCGTTGGTGAAATCGTTGACCAGCTGCGGATCCCCTTTGGGGCGATCGCCACCGAAGAGGTCCGTGAGGTTCATCGCCATCAACCGGCCCTTGCGGTCGTACCACGGCCCTTTGCCGATGCGATCGCGCGCATGCACGGGCTGACCACCCGGCCCCATCGCAACGCTGAGTAACGCCTTCCAGTTCTTGGCGCCCGCGCCCGGCATGCCCATCTCCGCCGCGCGCTTGCAGATCTCGTCGGCGCCGGAAAGCCCGTCGGGCTTGCCGAAACGAAGATCCCCGCCGAACCCTTCGGTCTTGCCCGACAGCGTCTGCAACGCCTTCAAGCTGACCACGAAGAAGCTGAAGTTGGATCCACCTGCGCCACCTGCCCCGCCGCCTGCCCCGCCGGTGCTCGGCGCACCCGAATCGGCCTGGCCACCAGCGCCTCCTGGCGCTGCGGTATCGGCCGCACCGCCACCGCTGCCGCCAGCGGGTGCGCCGCCACCACCGCCGCCGCCCGCAGGCGCGCCGCCAGTTGAACCGCCCGTGTTTCCCGTCATGCCGCCGGTGCTGCCCGACGAGCCACCGCCGCTGGCGGGTCCAGAGCCACCGGTCGCCCTACTGCCACCGGTACCACCCGTGCGAGCACTGCCGCCGGCTCCCGCGCCACCGGGGTTGGGACCCGTCTCTTCGGGAGTCGAGCAGGCTCCGAGCACCATGACGAACGCAGCCAGCGAACCCGACAGCCCGATACCCGCCCGCCCCCGCGAAGACGATTGACGCAAATTTTTCATCCAGAACTCCTCGTGCAATGGCGTCGCCGCGGGTGGCCTCGACGAGCCGGGGGCGACGGCTTCGAGGACTCTTCGGCTGAACCCGGACGAAACCGCATCCTACATCGAAACCAAACCGTCACTTGCCAAACCAGATCGCGCGCAGACGCCGGCGCCCGCGGCCACCCGCTGGCGTTTGGTGGGCCGCCCGCGCTGCGATACGGTGCCCGCATGACCGACGTTTCGTCGCCCCGATCAGCGCCCGCCCGGAATTCGCTGCGTGAGCCTACTGCGGCGAAACCGGCTCGCTCGGTCGGGCCACGCGTGCTGGGCGTGACGCTGGCTGCGCTGACGCTGGGAGTGACAACGCTCGCGACGCCGCTTGCGAGCGCTCAGCCGCAAGGGACTTTGCCCGCGCCCTGGGGCGACAAATTCCCGCTGGTCGGCTGGCAATTTCACGACTTTCACCTGCCCAAGCTGCAAGAGGCGATCACCCGTGCGCCGGGATACGGCGTGAACTTCATCGTCTTTTCCCACGAGCTCTTCCGGTCCGTCGAAGGCTTCCTTGCGTCGACCGACAGTGCCGATCCGGGGCTTCCGCCGCGGCACCTCACGCTCGGCGAACACTTCCGGATCATCCCAGGATGGCAGTCCGACCTGCGCCACCTCGGCGATCTCGCGACCAAGAACGGCATCGCGCACTACCTCTGGGTGCACGAGTTCGACGACGTGCCGACGCGTTTTCTACGCGACCGTCGCGTCGCCTTCGACGATCCCGAGCTCTTCGTCTATCTCCGCCAGCGCTACGAGAGGCTGCTCGACGCCATGCCGGGCACCGCGGGCTTCGTGCTCACGCTGCACGAGAGCGATCTCAAGGTTTTTCGCCATGCCGACATGGCGACCCGACACGACGTCGCCGAACGCGTCTACCGCGTGTCGCGCCTGCTTTACGACGTGCTCAAGAGCCGCGGCAAACAGCTGATCGTGCGCAATTTCTTCTACGAACCGCTCGAGATGCAGCAGTGGAAGCAGGGGGTGGAGCGCCTGCCCGACGACGTCATCGTCATGAGCAAGGACACCACCCACGAGTTCCATCCTTTCTATCCCTGGGATCCCCTGCATGGGCAGATGGGCAAAAAGCGCCACATCATCGAGACCGACCTCGGCGTCGAGAAAGCCTGGGACACCCGGGGCGCCTATGCGCAGGTCGACTATGTCCGCCGGGTGGTGCAAAGAGCGCGCGACACCCGGGTCACAGGTCTCGTCGGCCGCGCACGCCTGCCCTGGGCGCAACCATTTTCCGACATGCACGAGGTCAACCTCTTCGCCTTCACGCGCTTCACCCACAAGAGCGGCCTTGGCACTGACGAGGTTCTGCGCGACTGGGCCTCACGGCGATATCCGGCACGCGCGGTTCCTCATCTGGTCTCCGCTCTCAAACGCAGTGAGTTCATCAATCACTACGGTCGCTGGCACCTGGAGTCCTGGTTCACGAAAGAGATTGGCCAGGCCTGGGGTGACTACACCTACTTCTTTCCGCGGGTGCGCCAGCGCGCACGCTCCAAGTGGACGGGGTGGCGCACGGATCGCGAGCTCGAGGACAAGCTCTATCACCCCGACCCGCTCACCTTTGCTCGCGCCGTCGAGGAAAAGGACCGCGTGGTCGCCGAGGCGGAGGCCGCGCTTTCTGACCTACGGCTGGCCGGCCGCTACTTGACCGCTGCGCAGCTCGCCCCCCTGCGTGAGGACTTCGGCTTTTTGCTCGACGCCGCTCGCCTGCAACGCGAATGGGTGCGCGCCTACTTCGCTCACCGTCGCTTCATCGACGACCCGCGTCCCGAACACCGCCGCACGATGGAGGACGCCCTCACGCGGCTCGAAACCATCGAGCGAACGCCAGGGATCACCTATGGCCTCGATGCGCGCACCGGCCGCCGCTACAACATCGATGGCTTCGTGAAGGCCCTTCGCGCGCGCACAGCGGATCGTAAGGCGGCGCTCGCGGAAGACGCCCGGATCATGAAACTGACCGCAGCCGCGGCCGACGCGGCCAATCGCTAATCATTGCAAACAAAAACCAATACAGGCGCAAAGGCCGCCCGCCCGCCTTACCGACGATTTCAGTTTGCTGTCGCCGTGGACGTGGTCAGCGGCAACCTGACGTCGCCATCGACGAGAGCCAACCGCCTGGCCCCACGCGGGATCTCGTAGCCGAGTTCGAGCGTCAGGCCTTCGTCGAACACCGCCCCCGGCCTGACCTTCTGAGCTGCCGTCCCGATCTCCGCTTCGACGACGAGGCCGCTCCAATCGGGCGTCACGATGACACCCGAGCCATAAAGGAACGAGACAGTGCCGAGGCCGCGGCCAAAATCGCGATCGATGGAGAGGATCAACCATTCCTTGCCCGGGCCCGCGGCGCGCGGTTGCACCTTCACCACGCCGAGGTCGGTTGCGCGGTGTCGGGCCGTCGGCTTGCGCGCAATGGAGGTGAGGCGGCCGAAGCTGGTGTCGTCGGCCGGCGCTGGCGTCTTTGCCGCACGCGCGCCCTGCGCGCCCACGCCCGGTTTCGACGCCGCCGAGGTACGTCGGGCCGCTGGCAAAATGGCGCCGCTCTCAGCGGCGACGAAGCAGAGCCTTTCCGCCCTCGCCTCGTCCAGCGCGGCGACTTCGTCGGGATACGCCGTCGGTTCGATGATCAGCAGGGACGGGACGCGCGCTCCGCTGAAGAGTCGACGCAGGTGGCGCGGCGCCGTCAAGGTGAACAGCTCCGTCGCCCCCGGGTCGATGGGCGCTTCGGCAGCGCGGAGCACGGTCAGCAAGGATCGCGCGATCCCGAGGTGCGGGCTCGCGATCTCCCGCGCTGGCTGCCGCAGGTCCAGGCCCCGCAGCGGTCGACCGGGCGAGGTAAAGAAGACGACCTCACCAAGCTGCCCGAGGGCCCGCGAGACTCGCGAAGAGACCGACACGGTCCTGTCGCATTCGGTCCTCGACGGCTCTGCCGATGCCGGGCCCGCCCCCAGCCAGAGGCTGACCAGGCCGAGCGCGACCAGCCGATTCGTGCGCTCGCAAGGAGACTTGGGCATATCCCCAAATAGCGCGGGACGGCTCGCATTCCAACTCCCCTGCACCGACATCACCGCATCGGTTACATCCCTGTTCGACCTTCACCACCACCGCGTTCAAAAGCTGACACCTGGACCCACCTTGCCCGACGCGTAAATGTGAAATTTCGGTGACTTATCAAGCGTCCGGGACCTGGCTCGCAGGTTGCTGCTGCCTCGCGTCCGATGGAAGCCTTGCTTGCTCGTTCGACCCTGTCGCGACTGCCCGCGGTGGCCGCCACCTTGCGCGCGCCCGCGGCTGCCCCGGTCGTTCCAGAACGGCTCGCGCTGCCCAAGCTCCTGCTCTGCGACCTCGACGGCACCCTCATCGACACCATGCCGATCCTCGCCGACCTGGCGACCGACGTCCTGCACGAGATGTACGGCATGCCTCGCGGCCTGGCTCGCGACATGTACCTCGGCACCTCCGGCCTGCCCTTCATTCGCCAGCTCGACACCATCTGCCCGGGCGATGCCCGCAACGCCGACGCGTCGGCGCGCTTCGAGGCGAGCAAGCCCGCGCGCTGCAACGCCGCCCGCATGACGCCCGAGACCCGCCGCGCCCTGGCCGACCTGCAGCGCCGCGGGACCCGCATCGTCGTGTCGTCGAACAATGGCGTCGAGAACGTCGCGGCCTTCGTCGCCAGCTCCGACTTCGCTTTCGACCTCGTGCTCGGCTACGACGGCAAGGGCCTCGCCAAGGGAGCCCCCCACATCGACAAGGCCAGCCGCGCCTTTGGAGTCGCGCGCGCCGACATGGTCTTCACGGGCGATTCGTTGCACGACGGTGACATCGCCGAACGCGAAGGCCTTCGCTTCGTCGGCGTGACGGGCACCTTCTCCCGCGAGCGTTTCGCTCTGCGCTTCCCCGGCCAGCTGGTCGTCGACCGACTGGGCGATCTGCCCGCGCTTTTCGCTTGATCGGGTCTCTGGTCGCCGGGAGGGCACCATGAAAGTCGTGCTCATGGCCGCCGGCCTCGGCAGCCGCCTGGGAAGCCTGACCAAGGATCTGCCCAAGGCGCTGATCGAGATCAGTGAAACGCCGCTGGTGATCCACGCTCTGCGCTTCGCGGTCCGCCTGCAGCCCGCCGAGGTGATCATCGTGGGCGGCTTCGGTTATGCCCTGCTGGCGTCGGTCTTCGATGCCTTCCGCCGCGCTCCGGGCCCACTTTCGCAGGTGCCCATGCGCCTGGTGGAGAACCGCGATTTCCGCCTCGGCAACATCCTGTCGCTGAACGCCGCGCGCCCTCATCTCGACGACGACTTCGTGCTCCTCAACGTCGATCACATGTACCGGCCAGCCATCGCGCCGATCGTCGCCAAGGCCTCGCCCGAGGTGACGGCCTTCATCGACACCGACCGCACCCTTGGTGCCGACGACATGAAGGTGAAGCGCGATCCAGAAGGACGCGTCGAGGCCATCGCCAAGACACTCACCCGTTTCGACTGCGGCTACGTCGGCATGACCCGTGTACCCCGGGCGGCGCTCCCCCGCTACTTCTCGGCCGTCGACGCTGCCATGCAGGAAGAAGGCCCCAAGATTCACGTCGAGCGCGTGCTCGCGCGTCTGGCCGAAGCGGGACA
Source organism: Myxococcales bacterium (assembly GCA_031398585.1). Lineage (GTDB taxonomy): Bacteria > Myxococcota_A > Polyangia > Fen-1088 > Fen-1088 > JANNNO01. The sequence continues at coordinate 5,991 of JANNNO010000539.1, forward strand.
GCCTCCTCTCTGCCGGGACATCAGCGGTCACGGCTGGCTGGAAGTCGACACGCCTGAAGAGCGCGGCAACGCCGAAGCCGCCATGCGCGGCCCCGGCTGGCTGTAACCGCCGGTAATAACGGCTGGCGAAACCCCAGGCTGCTAGGCGCTGCGACCGTCGTGGTTGTAGACCGGCACCTTCGCGAGATCGATACCTTCGAGGCAGCGGATGTTGATCGCGACGGTCGGCGTACCGTCGGGAGCGTTCGCGCGGGCAAACGCGCTGACCCCACAGATTTTGCAGAACGTGTGAGCGATGACGTTCTTGTTGAAGCGGTACTCGGTCAGCTCGCCCTCGCCCTGCTGCAGCTTGAAGCCCGTCGCCGGAACGAACGTAAGCAGCGTGCCTTTGCGCGAACAGATCGAGCAGTTGCAGGCCACGCCCGACTCGAGCTTGATGTCGGCCTCGAAGCTCACTTTGCCACAGTGACAGCTGCCCTTGTACGTCTGCATCTCGGCCATGATCTCTCTCCTTTGAACTTTGATCGTTGGTCGGCCGTCGGGCGTCGCCCGTGGCTCTGTGCGCGCCGGCGCCTACTTCTTCGGTTCGGCGTTGGTCATGAGCCCCTCGAGGCTCGGCAGGTCCGACAAGTTCGGCTCGAGGATGATTTCGATTCGGCGGTTGAGTGCGCGCCCCGCGGGCGTGCCGTTGTCACCGGCCGGGTCGAACTCGGCGTAGCCCGCGGCGCCCAGCAGGTCAGGCTTCATGCCGCCTGCAATGAGCAGCTTGGTCACGACGACAGCGCGCGCGGTCGACAGCTCCCAGTTCGACGCAAAGCGGGCGTTGGCAATCGGCACGTTGTCGGTGTGGCCAGCGACGAGGAACCGCCGATCCGTGATGCCGGCGAGGACCTCGGCCACCTGGCGTAGCGTCGCCTGGCCGGCGGATCGCAGCTCGGTACGACCCGAATCGAAGAGGACATCGTTGGGCAACACAATCAACATGCGCCCATTGCGGATGCTGACCTTGAGCTGCCCGGAATCGATCATGGAACGGAGCTTCTCCACCAGGCCGCGGAAGGTGGCAGCGCGCGCCTCGGCGGCCGCCTTCTGTCGGCGAAGCTCCTCGAGCCGCTGCTCGGCATCGACCAGACCTGCGGTCAGCCGGCCCTTCTCGGTCGCCAGCTGATCGACGTTCTGACCCAGCTTGGTCAGCCGCTCTTTCAGCTCGCCGATCGCCTGGGCCGCGTTGTCGTTCTGTTTGCGGCTCTCCTCGAGTGACTTTTGCAGGCGAGCGATCTCCTGCTTCAATGTCGCCACCTCGGCCTCGAGGCGCTTTTCGCGTCCCTGCGACTGGGCGAGGTCAGCGACCTTGGCGTCGTACTTGGACGTCATGGTCACGCAGCCGATGCCGATGGTCGAGCAGAGCACCAGCAGACCGAAATCGAAGGCACCCTGGCGACCGATGCGTCGTCTCGAAGTCTCTGTTTGATTCATGGCGGTCCTCGTATGCCGCGCATCGTAACCGCGTCGCAGCCGGCGCTCCACCTCCAACTGCGCCCCCGCCACATCCCGCAGGCTCGTTTTCCCCGCCGCCGTGATATGCGTTGCCAGCCGGCAACGTCGCCGGCCCCGGCCCTGCGCCAAGGAGTTCACGCATGACGCCCAAGGTTCGCGTCCAGCTGTCGGTGATGATGTTCCTCGAGTTTTTCGTATGGGGCGTCTGGATGGTTACGATGGGCAACTACCTGGCCAAGATCGGCTTTTCCGGCGTCGACATCGGCGATGCCTACAGCACGGTCAGCTGGGGAGCGGTGATTGCGCCGTTCTTCGTCGGCATGGTCGCCGATCGCTTCTTCTCGGCGCAGAAGGTGCTCGCCATCTTGCATCTGGCCGGCGGCGCTCTGCTCTGGGTCGCCTCGTCGCAGACCACGCCGGGCCCGTTCTTCTGGGCGCTGCTTGCGTACTGCGCGCTCTACATGCCGACCCTCGCCCTGGTCAACGCGATCTCCTTCCACCAGATGAAGGATCCGGCGGCGGAGTTCCCCGGCGTCCGCGTGCTCGGCACCATTGGTTGGATCTTCGCCGGCCTGCTCGTCGGAAAGATCCTCAAGGCCTCGCGCCCCGACATCGAAGCTTCGGCGCTGCCGCTGCAGATCGGCGCGGTGGCGTCGATTGTGATGGGCCTTTACTCCTTCACGCTGCCCGCCACGCCGCCCAAGGCGATGGGCAAGCGGGTCACCGTCAGCGACGTGCTCGGCCTCGACGCCCTCGCCCTCATGAAGGACCGATCCTTCGCGGTGCTGGTCATCTCGTCGTTGCTGATCTCGATCCCGCTCGCGTTCTATTACAACTTCACCAACCTCTTTCTCAACGAGACCAACGGCGTCGCCGACCCGGCCTTCTCGATGAGCTTCGGCCAGATGTCCGAGATCGCCTTCATGATCGCGATGCCGTTCTTCTTCAAACGGCTCGGTATCAAGAAGCTGATGATCATCGGCATGGTCGCCTGGAGTGCGCGCTACGTGCTCTTCGCCCAGGGTGCCAGCGGCGCGGGGGCGGCGATGCTCTACCTCGGCATCATCTTGCACGGCATCTGCTACGACTTCTTCTTCGTCAGCGGTCAGATCTACGTCGATCGCAAGGCGCCCAAGGAGCTGCAGGCGAGTGCGCAGGGCTTCATCAGCATGGCCACCTACGGCGTCGGCATGTTGATCGGCGCCTGGGTCTCGGGCCGGGTGGTCGACGCCTACGCGATCCCCGGCGGCGGACACCGCTGGGCCGACATGTGGTACGTCCCGGCCATCATGGCGGCTGTGGTGACGGTCCTCTTTGCCGCCCTCTTTCGCGATGACGTCAAGGCGGACGTGCCCGAACGTCACCGCGCGGCGGCCCCCGCCTAGCAGCCGATAGCCCATCTCCGGCCCCCGTGCGCTTCAGCACAGGGGCCTGGTTTTTTTTCTCGCCGGCCATAGCCCTGCCGGATGGGGTGCTTCCAACCGGGTGCCCCTGCGCAGCCGCTTGCGTGGACAGGCACGTCGCAATAAGTTTCCCGCCGCCCACCTCCGGCGGGGGGCAAGAAAGACCGGAACGCGTGGTCGGCACAATCCTCAAGCAAATCTTCGGAACCAAGAACGCCCGTACTTTGAAGGCGTTGCGGCCCCTCGTCGCTCGCATCGGCGAGCTCGAAGCCGACATGCAAAAGAAGTCGGACGACGAGCTCCGCAGTCAGACCGCCGAGTTCCGGCGACGACTCGGCCGGGGCGAGCCGCTCGACGACCTTCTGCCCGAAGCGTTTGCGACCGTGCGCGAGGCGGGACGCCGCGTTCTGTCGATGCGGCACTTCGACGTGCAGCTGCTGGGCGGCATGGTGCTGCACAAGGGCTCCATCGCCGAGATGAAGACCGGCGAAGGCAAGACGCTGGTCGCCACCTTGCCTTGCTACCTCAACGCCCTCGAGGGCAAAGGCGTGCACGTCGTCACGGTGAACGACTACCTCGCCCGCCGCGACGCCGAGTGGATGGGTCGCATCTACAACTTCCTTGGCATGTCGGTCGGCGTGATCGTGCACGGCCTGACCGAGGCTGAGCGCCAGAAGAGCTATCGCAGCGACATCACCTACGGGATGAACTCGGAGCTCGGGTTCGATTACCTGCGCGACAACATGAAGGATTCGATCGAGCGCTACGTGCAGCGCGACTTGCACTACGCGATCGTCGACGAGGTCGACTCGATCCTGGTGGACGAGGCGCGTACGCCGCTCATCATCTCGGGCCCGGCTGAAGAATCGGCTGACCTCTATCAGCGCGTGAACACAGTGATTCCGTCCATGCGCAAGGACATCGACTTCACGGTCGATGAAAAAGCGCACTCGGCCATGCTGACCGACTCCGGCGTCGACCGCATCGAGCAGAAGCTCAACCTCGGCAACCTCTACGATGCCGAGAACATCCCGTGGCTGCACCATGTGACCCAGGCGCTGCGCGCGCACGCCCTCTACAAACGCGACGTCAATTACCTCATCGAAGAGGGCAAGGTCGTCATCGTCGACGAGTTCACCGGCCGCAAGATGCCGGGCCGCCGCTGGTCCGATGGTCTGCACCAGGCGATCGAAGCCAAGGAAGGCGTCGAGATCCAGGAAGAGAACCAGACGCTGGCGACGATCAGCTACCAGAACTTCTTCCGTATCTACAAGAAGCTGTCGGGCATGACCGGCACCGCCGACACCGAGGCGGAAGAGTTCCACAAGATCTACAAGCTCGACGTGGTCGTGGTTCCGACCAACCGGGGCATGCAGCGGCTCGACCACCACGACGTGGTCTACAAGAACGAAAAGGGAAAGTTCCGCGCCGTCGTCGACGAGATCGAAGACGCGCACAAGCGTGGGCAGCCGGTGCTGGTCGGCACCGTCAGCGTCGAGAAGTCCGAGGTCGTCGCCTCGATGCTGCGCAAGAAGAACATCCCGCACAGCGTCCTGAACGCCAAGCAGCACGAGCGCGAGGCTTTCATCGTCGCCCAGGCCGGCAAGAAGGGATCAGTCACGATCTCGACCAACATGGCCGGTCGCGGAACCGACATCATCCTTGGCGGCAATCCGGAGTTCCTGGCCCGCGCCGAGGTCGATCCCGAGAACGCGGCCAAACCGGGTCACGAGGTCGATCCGGAGAGGTTCAAGGAGGCGTTCGAGCGCTTCAAGCCCGTCTGTGACGCCGAGAAGAAGGAAGTGCTCGCCGCTGGCGGTCTGCACATCCTCGGCACCGAACGGCACGAATCCCGTCGCGTCGACAACCAGCTGCGTGGCCGCGCCGGTCGCCAAGGTGACCCGGGCAGCTCGCGATTCTACCTGTCGCTGGAAGACGACCTCATGCGCAACTTCGGCGCCGAGCGCATCACCGGCCTCATGGAGCGGCTGGGCATGGAAGAGGACGTCCCGATCGAACACCCCTGGATCAACAAGTCCATCGAGGGCGCGCAGAAGAAGGTCGAAGGGCACAACTTCGACATCCGTAAGAATCTGCTCGAGTACGACGACGTCATGAACCAGCAGCGCAAGACGATCTATGCGCTGCGAAGGCAGATCCTCGAGGGCCGCTACGCCCCCGAGCTGAGCGCGGCTGACAAGAAGGCCGGCCGCGTGATCGAGGCGCCCAAGACGTCGGGCGAGCACACGCTCGACAGCCTCACCAAGCTCGTCCGCCCGATGCTGGGGCGCATGCTCGAGCAGCTCACCAAGGTGGAAGCCCCCGGGCAGCCGACCGCCGACGGGACCGCGGCGCCGACCACCACGGTCACGATCCCGGTCGACCCGGATCGCCTGCGCGCCAGCATCTACCGCCAGTTCGGCGCGCACCTCGAGATGAGCGGCATCCTCGACGATCGCAGTGGCACGCTGGATCGCCTCGCCCTTGAAACGGCGGGCTCACTCATCCAGCAGCGCGAACGGATCCTCGATCTGGCTGACGACGTCCTGTCGACCACGATGGACGAGTTCTGCCCGCCTCATCGTCACGCAGAGGACTGGGATCTCGATTCCTTCTCGGTCGTGCTCAAAGAGCGCTTCGGCTTTCAGCCCGATTTCAAGGGCAAGTCGCTCGAGCGTGAAGCCGTCGCCGAGCGCCTCTGGACCGAGGTCTCGAAGATCATCGAAGCGCGTGAGTCGGAGTTCACGCTGCCCTTCTTCCTCTATCTGTCGCGCCACTTCTTCCTGGAAGAGATCGACGCGCGCTGGATCGAGCACCTCAAGGCGATGGAAGCTCTGCGCGAGGGCATCGGTCTTCGTGGCTACGGCCAGAAAGACCCCAAGCAGGAGTACAAGAAAGAGGGCTACGTCGTCTTCGGCAGCATGATGGGGTCGATCCAGAAGAACGTCTGCGAGAAGCTCTTTCACGTTCAGGTCCAGCGCGAAGAAGCCGCTGCCCCCCAGATCCCCGCCGCCACCCCCCGCCGGCAACAGCGCCGCACCATCGAGACCGGCGGCGGCACCGAAGCGCAGGCCACCAACGGCGAGGGCGACAACGCCGAAGCCGCCCAGCCTCAACGCCGCAACGAAGCCAAAGTCGGCCGCAACGACCCCTGCCCCTGCGGCAGCGGCAAGAAATACAAACGCTGCCACGGCGGCACCGGCGCCGCCGCCTAACGCGATCGTGGGGTCGAGGTACAATGGTGACCTCCGCCCCCGTCGCCCCCATGCGAGCCCCACCCGCGATCACCCCCACCTCGCTGCTGCCCCCGCGATCCCCCGCCGCCGCGCTCCTCGCGACCGCGCTGACGCTCGGTCTCGCACTGGCACCTTCCCTCTCCTGCTCGGACGATCCGCCCGGGTGCCGCGTAAAGAGCGATCTCGCCCTGCCGCCCGGCACGCTCGGCGATCTGCCCAACGCCCGACTCGATCCCGCCGGCGACGGCCTCGTACTCACCGCTCGTAAGTCCGACAACACCGAGCTGCGTTTCGTCCCCCTCACGCGTGCGGGCGCTCTCGGTCGCGAGACCACCGTGCCGCTGGCTCCCGGACGATCTCTCGGCCCCTTCACGGCGCTCGCCGCCAAGACCGCACCCGGCGACGTCCTGTTGGTCGTCGACGGCGTTCCCACCGCGCAGCCAGGAACCGTTGCGCTTCGCATCGGCACCGCCGAAGCCGCCGCGCCTACCCTCGCGATGCGGCCGCTCACCGATCCCACCGGCAAACCCATCGTCCTGCCCGCCACCCCCGCGCCAGGCGGCTGGGCGCTCGCCGTCGGTTCATCGACGACTGGCCGAACGGGCGTGCTCGCTTACGGCGACAGCACCAACCGCGAAAGCCCCCAGGTGCTGCTCATCGCCGCCGACGGGTCGACCCGCGCGCTCACCGAGACCACGGCGTTCGTTCCGGTCGATGGCCCCTGGTCCTGCCTCAGCGTGGTCGCCACCCGCACGGGGTTCGGCGTCTCTCGCGTGCTCGCTCCTGCGCCCCCCCGCACTCGGCCGGCCTGGTCGTTCTCGGAGATCAGCGACGAAGGACTGGTGACCGCCGCCTACCTGCTCGAAGTCACACGGCCCAACATGGGCTGCCCGACCATCGGCCCTTCCCCGCGCGGTTACACGTTCGCCTTCCAGAACCGCACCGGCACCTATTACGGCGATCTCGATCGCACCCGCACCGGGAACTTCTTCAGCACCAACATCGCCAAGGGCGCCGTTCGCTTCGGGGGCCCTGACAAGCAG